>CANJJY010000316.1 GCA_947474445.1 Oligoflexaceae bacterium | reverse complement strand
TGTTTCATCAACACGGGCGATCAGAACATCTATCTGTCCGTGGTCGAGGATCTCAACATCAAGATCATGGAGCTGATCGAGGCCTGCGGAACAAGTTTCGCCTTCCCCTCGAGCACCGTTTATCTAGAAAAGAGCGAGGGTCTCAACCGGGACCATCAAGCCGCCGCGCTATCCAAAGCCCAGAGCATCCAAGAAACCACAGGCTTCCCCCAACCCGACTATCCGCAAGAGTGGGTAGAACCAAGACTAGACACCCAAATCTTCGGCCCAAAAAAACCAAAAAAATGAAGAGACAAAGTCGAAAAAGCCCCCAAAAAGAGCAGAGTCGACAAAGTCGACAAAGCTCCCAAAAAGAGCAGAGTCGACAAAGTCGACAAAGCTCTTCCCCCGATCCCCGCCTTCAACCGTCACAGCCGTATGTGTAGAGGCTGTGGGAAAGTGGTGAGATCAAGGCGCGCGAAGGGAAAAAACCGGAGTCGACTTAAGTCGATGAGGATTTTTTCCCGCCAAGCAACGAAGATATCGCCGCTTTACCGCAGCCTCTACTAGCCGTTGCCGAAGGATTCTAGTTGGGCGTGGTCTTTCGGGACGCCTTTTTGAGTAACAAAGGCCACCAAAGAATGCATCATAGCATCCGGCCCGCACGTCATAAACGTAGCATCCTCATAAGTCCCCGCAAACACCTCTTCAAACATCGCCTCGTCAGGTCGTCCGAACTTAAAGGTCGACCCTTCAACTTTTTCACGCGTCAGCGTACAAACGATCCGCACGCCCGGAACGCGGCTCCAAGCCTCGAGCTCGGACCAGCAGATCAGATCTTCCCGCGAACGGTAGGCCACGAGCAAAGTCATTTGCCGCGGCGCTCCCTCTTGACCTAAGCGATCGACATACTCGCGCATTATACTAATGAAGGGTGTGACTCCGCTGCCAGCGCCCAGCATGATGAGATGAGGACGCGACAGGAGCGGATCAAACACGAACTTGCCGATAGGCCCACGTGCTTTGATCACATGTCCGACAGTGACCTTGTCACAGAGGTGATTGCTGACCAGGCCTTGGGGAACTCGTTTGACAGTGACAGCAGCGAAACCTTTTTGCCGGGGTGAACTCGACATCGTATAAGAGCGGGCGACGGCGCGCTCGCTGATATCATCGAAGCGAAAGGTCAAATACTGACCCGCAATATAGTCAAAGGGACAGGATCCCTCGTCCGCATCTTCGAAATAAAGTGTCTTCGTGTCCCAGGTTTCATCGACGACGCGAGTCACCTTGAGGTTCATCCATCCTTTTTTACGCCGCGGCGGTGCGAGCTCTTGCATGCGTGGCTATCCCTTCTCAGGCGGTTTATTTGCGCGGCTGGACTATAGCTGAAGAGCGGGTCGGGAGCAAGCAGACTGGCCCTCGCCTTGAAAGGAGTTTGCGCCTTTTGAAATGAGGTTTTCATCGCTACAAAAGCCTCCAAAAAAAAGGCGCGACGAGGCGATAAAGAGGCCGAAAAATTCCGGGATCAGCCTAAGCGACGGGCGCACTTTATGCTATTGTCCGTGGACATTCCCCCTCTGCTTTGACAGACTGAAGGGCAGTGAACAGAGCGAAAGAAGCGGAGGAATGCGGCCGGGCCAAGGTCCCACCTCAGCCTCCGACTCTAAAAAATCGGCTGACACTTGAAACGAGTCAAGGTATCTGTAACGGTCACCCGTAGCGGTGACCTTGGTTAATATGTTGCCATGGAGCGAGGCCTCATGAAGTCCCTGCGAACGCGCGCGATCCTAGTCCTGTTACTGACCTTGGGAGCCCTCTATTATATCTCCCCCACGATTATCTACTTTTCGATGCCGAAGGATACGCGCAACGATCAAGCGGCGCTTGAGAAGGCGATTCCATCATGGCTGCCAAAAAAACACATTAAGCTCGGTTTGGATTTGCAAGGGGGCGTTCAACTCGTTCTCGGCGTCGATACTGAAGCGGCCGTTGACAACAAGCTCGGACGACTAGGCACCGAGATCAGTCGTTGGGCCAACCAGTCGACAAAAAAAGTCAAAGAAGCTTATGCGCAAAAAGGACAGCAGACGCTTCGCATCACTCTAGAACCCGGCATCGACCCGGCGACTTTTCGCGAAGAATTGTCTAAGGAACATGCTGATCTCGAACGCGTGAAGAGCGAGGGACAAACTCTCGATTTTAAATTCAAGGACACCGTGATCTCGCGGATCCGCGAAGCTTCTCTCGAGCAGGCCGAGCGCGTCGTCCGCAGCAGGATCGACAAGTGGGGCGTGTCAGAACCATCGATCAATCGCCGAGCTGACAAATCGATCATGGTCCAATTACCCGGATTTAAAGATCCAGAGAAGGCCCGCGAACTTCTCGGCCGAACCGCTCAGTTGAAATTCAAAATGATCGATGAAGAGTTCAGGGGATTCGATGCCCTCGCGGGTAAACTGCCCCCGACCGTATCGCTCGAACGCCGCGGCAATCAGGGAGCGAGTGCTCTGGTCTCGGAAGACAAAGCCGCGATCCTCGAGCTGACCAAAGGATTGATTCCAGAAGGCCGCGAACTTCTGTTTGAGGAAAACCTGATTGCAGGTGGCAAGAAGACTCGTTACATCGGTCAGGTTCTACGCGCTGCGACAGAACTGTCCGGTGAAGATGTGGATAATGCCGATGTTACCTACGATTCCCAGTCGATGGATCAGCGGCCCGTCGTTTCTATGAAATTCACAGCCACAGGCGGCAAGCGCTTTGGGGACGTCACGGGTGCCAATATTGGCAAGCGGATGGCCATTGTACTCGACGATGTTGTGGTATCCGATCCTGTCATTCAAACCCAGATCGGCGGGGGTACGGCGCAGATCACTCTCGGCTCGGACAAACCCCGTCAAGAAATCGAAAAAGATGCGCAGCAGTTGGCCTTGATTCTTCGATCAGGTGCTTTGCCGGCGCCTATCACTATTCTTGAAGAACGTCAGGTCGGTGCAACACTGGGACCAGAGTTGGCCAATCAAGGTGTCCTCTCCGTCATGGTCGGGCTGATCAGCGTTTTAGTCTTCATCACTTGGTACTACAAACGTCCGGGCCTCCTTTCCTGCGTCGCCCTGCTCCTCAACGGTATTCTTCTCCTGGCGCTCATGGCTAGTTTTGGCTTTGCGCTGACACTGCCGGGTTTTGCGGGCTTTATTCTGACCCTAGGTATGGCGGTCGATGCAAACATCCTCATCAACGAGAGGATCATCGATGAACTTGCAGCGGGGCGAGCACCCCTCAAGGCTCTTGAGAACGGTTTTGCCAAGGTGTTCTGGACGATCGTCGATGCGAACATTACGACCTTGATTGCGGCTTTCGTCCTCCTTGAAACGAGCTCGTCGGGTCCGGTCAAAGGTTTCTCGATCTCCCTAATCCTCGGTCTCCTCGTCTCGCTGTTTACCGCCTTGTCCGTCACGCGCATGCTCTTTTCTCTCGTGCTTTCTAACGCCAAAACAGAAGGCGACGTTAAAAAATGGTTGGGCTGGTCGAACGTTGAGAAGGCGCAGGCCAAGGGTCACAGTAGCTTTGACTTTCTCAAGTACGGAAAGCTCGTGACCGGTGTCGGTGCTGCCCTGATCGTAGCCGTGGTCGTACTGAGCGCTACGAAAGGCTTTAACTGGTCGGTTGACTTCGCCGGTGGAACCGAAATGGAAGTCACCTTTGCCAAGAGCCTGGATCCCGCTCAGCTCCGCGCGACTCTTCAGAAAGCGGGCATCGACGATCCTTCGCTTCAAGCAGTCGGTGAAAAAGGTGAGCATTATCTGGTCCGCTTCGAAGGCAGCAGTCTCGCTACGGCGACAGCAGCCGAGAAAAGCGAGCAGGCCAATTCCATTCGCGCTACTGTCGTCAAAAACCTACAGGAATTCGGGCCCGATGTTCAGCGTGTCGAATACGTTGGACCAGCGATCGGCAAGGAGCTGCGGAAGCAGGGTATTCTATCGATCGTCTGGGCTGTGCTCGGCATCTTGATCTACGTCGGTCTCCGCTTCGATATGCGCTTCACACCAGGAGCCATGGCGAAGATGGTGCAAGATGTTTTCAGTGTTTTGGCTTTTTACCTCTTCTTCCAGCGATCCTTTGACCTCACGGCCGTCGCAGGGGTGTTGACCGTTGTCGGTTACTCGGTGAACGACGTCATCGTCATCTACGATAGGATCAGGGAAAACATCGTGGCCGCACCGCGTCGCAGCTTGTACGAGAACATCAACGTCGCACTCAATGAGACCTTGGCTCGTTCAATCAACACCTCGATCGCTTCGATGATCTCCTTGCTCGGCATCCTGGTATTCGGGACCTCGCAGATTCTGAACTTCGCGATCGCCATGGTCTTAGGCATCATCTCCGCGACGATTACCTCGACTTTCCTGGCAACCTCGTTCGTCTTATGGTCAGAAGAATGGCGCAAGAAGAAAGCTGCTGTCCCAGCTAAGGCTTAGGCTAGAGCTGGCTCAGGGAATAAGTCTGCCTCGGCAGTTCGCTCGCAGCGACTGCCAAGGCAAAACAGCAAAGAAAGTTTGTGTCTTGAGGCTCGAACAAGGTTGCAAAGCAAAGACGAGGGATCTGCGTGCCTGTGAGGTCACGCGATTTCTAGAGCAGTTCCATATCCGTGATCGAACTACCTGACAGAACGTCTGAGTATTGGAAGTCCTTAGTCGGGATGACGTCGTTCTTCCGCGTCGTCGACTTGAAGGTTTCCTGATAAACTGAGCAATCGATGTAATCGAAAACGGCTGGAAACGGATAGTTCACACATTCCATGTTCGGTTCTGCTTCCCCTTTTTTACTTGGCTTCTTGACCAGTTTCTTAGGGCCCTTGGCCTTAAGATCTTCCGGTGGCTGCTCAAGAGCGAGATGCTTCTTCATGACCAAACCACAGAGGCTTTTAAACTCTATGCTCTTGGTCTCTTGAATGTACTGACCGTGACGAACGAGGTGAGGACAACGCTTGCACAGCATCAGAGCAACCTTTCTTTGCAATGCAGGCGACGCGCAAGTCACACGCGTTCAGGCTCAGCTTGCGCTTGGCCTTGAGCTCGGTGGTCTCTGACGTCAACCATCTCTTTTTTCATGGGGTTACGCTCATCTTAGGGGAAGGTTTCAGGCAGTGCAAGGCGAAAATATTTGTAATTTTTGAGAAAAGTACTTTAATGCCTGCCGGAAAAAACAGTTCTTTGCTAAGCTTATTAGATTCTTAGCGGAGTCGAATCTCGAGAGTACGTGAGCCGAATCCGCACCCGTTTTGTGATCCCTGAAATCCGCTCAAGCTGAGATCAGACAAGCTGTCTGGAATAGATTTAGGCTTAGAAAAAATAAAAGGCGTTGCTATGGATTTTGAAGCTCTGTTCGCCAAACGAGCGTCCC
>CANJJY010000315.1 GCA_947474445.1 Oligoflexaceae bacterium | reverse complement strand
CTACGTAGCTATCGAAGCTCTGCGTCCGGTCGTTTTCCGCGATGCGGTCTGCCTCAGTCAGATCGAAGGCGAGCGGTTGGCGCAAAGGCTGGTCGATAGCTTTTTGATTTTTCGCAATGGCTCGGTGAGCGAGCGACTCTGGCGGCTGGTGCTGGCTCAGAGCAAGAAGGATGCCGAAGGATACTACGACGTCAACTGGTTGATGATGATGCCGCATGGCATCTGGGACATCGTGCGCGATCAAGTTTTACGTTGCTGATAAAAAGGGGAGCTAGATGAAAGTTTATATTATAGGTGCGGGACCCGGCGATCCCGGTTTGATTACCGTGCGCGGCCGCGAATTGATCGAACGATGTCCGCTGATCATCTACACGGGTTCGCTCGTGCCCAAGGACGTTTTGAAATGGGCGCATCCCGATGCCGAGATCATCGATTCTTCGTCTCTTACCCTCGAGCAGATTGTCGATCTTTGCGCCGGAGCTCATGCTGCAAATAAAGATGTGGCGCGGGTGCATACGGGCGATCCATCCATCTACGGATCAACCGCTGAACAGATGCGTTGCTTTCGCAAACTCGGCATCGACTATGAAGTGATTCCCGGCGTCTCCTCGTATGCCGCCGCGGCCGCGGCGATCAATCAGGAGCTGACACTTCCTGAACTCTCGCAGACCATCATCATCAGCCGATGTGAAGGGCGAACGCCGATGCCCGACAAGGAGAAGCTCGAAGATCTCGCCGCTCACCAGGCGACGCTCGTGCTTTTTCTCAGCATTACCATGATACGAAAAATAAGCCGCCAGCTGGCCCCGATCTATGGTGAGGATTGTCCCGTGGCTGTGGTCTACCGCGCTTCCTGGCCCGATCAGAAGATCGTACGCGGAACCCTCGCCGATATCACCCGCAAAGTCACCGAAGAAAAGATTACCAGCCAGGCCATCATTATGATCGGCCGCGTGCTCGGTGCGGAAGACTTCGCGGCTTCGCGTCTCTACGCGGCAGATTTCAGTCACGGTTTCCGGCAGGCCAGCGAAGGACCAGCATGTTGAAGCGAGCCGGACACGTCTATCTCGTCGGCGCAGGACCTGGTCCTGCGGACCTCCTGACCATGCGCGCGCGACGTCTGCTGCGCCGCGCTGAGGTTTTAGCTTACGATGATCTCGTGCATCCTTCTCTTCTCGAGCTGGCACCTTTTGATTGTGAATTGATCGCGATCGGATATCGCGCCGGCGAGCAAGCGCGGCGCCCCCCTCCTCTGCATCCTGACGTTCTCGATCGCGCCCGCGCCGGCAAGCGCGTCGTGCGCCTCAAGTCGGGAGATCCCCTTATTTTTGGTCGCGGTGGAGAAGAAGCCGAAGCCTTGCAGGAAGCTGCGATCTCTTTTAGCTTCGTGCCCGGCATCACCGCGGCGCTCGCGGCTGCTGCCTCCTGTCATCTGCCTTTGACTTGGCGTGGACGCAGTTCTGAGCTGCGCATCAGCACGCAGGGCGCTCATTTCCCTTCGCAGCCTTCGGCCTGCACCTATGCCCTCTACATGCCGCGGCATGCGGTGAGCGCCTTTGCCGCTCAACTGATCGGAGAAGGATGGGCGACGGATACACCCGCCGCGTTTGTCATAGCGGCGGCGCATCGTCAGCAGCAGTGTATCCGCAGTTCGCTCGCTGACTTGGCTGCAGAGGTTGCGGCGCATCCTTCGGATTTGCCGGGTATTGTGCTGGTGGGAGAATCCCTGCGGAATACCCTCTCTTTTCCGGCTAAGCCTCGTTCTCTTCAAGGCTGTCGCATCCTCTTAGCCCGTGCCCATGCCGATGCTTCGCAGCTGCAGGGATTATTGACTCAAAAAGGTGCTGACGCCTGGTCAGCGCCTTGGATCCAGGCTCGTCCGCGGATAGATCCCCACTTCGATTGGAACGAGAGATTTCGTGATCCTGGCTTTATTCTGATACCGAGCGCAAGTGCCTTTCGAGCCTTTCGGATCGGAATGGAAGCCTCGTCGTTTGATATACGTCGGCTCTATAATCAGGAGCTCATCACGATAGGCGGAGCGCGCGCAGAACTCGCGCAACTCTGTCTAAGACCTTTGGCTCACATCGCGCAGCGGCGTCGGCTCCTCGAAGAATGGCCTCATCATCTACTCACCACGCGCAAAGGCTTGATTCTCAGCGCTGGCGAAGAAGGGTGGGAGCTCCAGGAAAAATTAGCGCCTGAGGTCCACGGCTGCGAAGTGCTTGCGTGCGCGGAGTTTGAAATTCAATATCCGCGTTTGCCTGTTCCAAGACCTGACTTTGTGGTCGCGCCTCATCGCAAAGCCTTGCGTTGTCTCATGGCCGACCCCACCTACCGCGACATTCTCCGGCAGGTACCCCTCATCGCCTTTGGCGCGAGCGTCGCCGCCCTCGCGGAAGAATGGGGCTGCACATCGATTATTCAAGTCGCTGTGAACGGCATCGAAGAACTTTTGCCCCTGCTCACATCGCTGTGGGCGATCAGGCAGCAAGGAGATCAGACATATGGAAAAGCACATGGACGTGAAGGGTCTTCTCATTCTCTACACGGGGCATGGTAAGGGCAAGACGACAGCGGCCTTCGGCATGGCTTTTCGGGCGATGGGACGCGGCTGGCGCGTGGCCGTCGTGCAGTATATCAAAGGCAAGTGGATGACGGGAGAACGCCTCTTTTCGGCTAAGCAGGAGTTGCTCGATCTCTTCGTGATGGGTGAAGGCTTCACCTGGGAAAGCGCGGATCTCAGTCGCGATCAAGCTGCGGCAGAGGCAGCCTGGGCAAAAACCGCCGCATTGATCAGCGCTGGAGACCATCCCCTCGTCATTCTCGACGAAATTACCTATGCGATCCACTATGGTTGGCTCGCTCTCGATGAAGTGCGCGCTGTCCTCAAAGAAAGACCGGCGCATGTAACAGTCGTGCTCACCGGCCGCCATGCGCCGCGCGAACTTCTCGATGACGCCGACCTCGTCACGGAGATGCAGGCGATCAAACATCCCTATGCTCAAGGTATCCCTGCCCAGGTAGGAGTCGATTACTGATGCGAGAGATACCACGCCTCGTCATTGCTGGAGTCTCCAGTGGAGTCGGAAAAACCAGTTTGGTCTTGGCCCTGACAGCCGCCCTGCGTAAGAGAGGGTTGCGGGTCCAAAGTTTCAAATGCGGACCCGACTACCTTGACCCTACCTATCATCGATTGGCCAGCGGTCGTCCTTGCCACAATCTCGATAGCTGGATGATGGGGTCGCAGAATGTGGCCGCGAGCTTTGAGCGCATCACGCGCGATGCCGATATTGCTCTCATCGAAGGCGTGATGGGTCTGTTCGATGGCGCCTCACCGCGATCGGATGAGGGATCGACGGCTCATATTGCCAAGATAGTTCAAGCGCCAGTCGCCGTCGTGATCGATGCAAGCGGCATGGCCCGGACGATAGCAGCGATTGCTCACGGTCTACAGAACTTTGATCCTGATCTAGCCGTGAAGGGCTTCGTCGCTAATCGCGTCGGTTCACGGGGACACATCGATATTCTCCGTCAGGCTATGGAGATGCCTTTATTCGGTGGGTTTCCCAAGCGGCCCGACCTTTCCTGGCCCGAGCGGCATTTGGGCTTGGTCACCGCCGACAGCCAGCTGCTCACAGCGGCTCGCTTGGATGAGTGGGCGCAGCTCTGTGAAGAATATTTTGATGTCGAACAGCTCCTCTCTCTGGCGCGCTCCGCACCGCCACTTGCGACGGAAAGCCGCGGGACGGATCGCCGGACGGAACCTTACGCCTGTCGTATCGGTATCGCGATGGATGAAGCCTTTCATTTCTACTACGAAGCCAACCTACGCATGCTCGAAGCAGAAGGCGCAGAGTTAGTTTATTTCTCGCCTCTCGCCGATGCAGCGCTTCCACCCGACCTCGATGCCCTCTATTTCGGCGGCGGTTATCCTGAGCTCTTCGCTTCTGATCTTACAGGTGGCCTAGCTATGCGCGAGCAAATCAGGGAATTTGCTCGGCGGGGACGACCCATCTATGGCGAATGCGGAGGACTCATGTATCTCTCGCGATCGATCAAAACTCGCGATGGTCAGGTCTATCCCATGCTTGATCTTCTCCCTTTTGAGGTGACGATGCACGAGCGCTTGCAGGCGCTCGGCTACGCTGAAGTTGAAATGCAGGAGGATTCTTTCCTAGGGGCGGCTGGCATGCGTTTTCGTGGCCATCAATTTCGATATTCAAGCGTCAACGAAACGTCGGGCGTCAGCTGCCTTTATCGGGTGAGGAAACGCCGCGGCGGAGCGATCGAAGCGGAAGGTTATGCACGCGACAATGTTTTGGCGAGTTATGTGCATGCGCACTGGGCTTCCAACCCCGAGATTCCGCGGGCCTTTGTCAGGCGCGCGGGAGCAGAGCGGAGGCCGGCTATTTCAAGCGGAGGACCAGACGTATCGATTAGTCCAAGCTGATCGTCTGTTCCACGGGATCGGAGTTACCGATTTTCAAGTAGCTTTCCACGCTCACGGCTTTTGGGATCATTGAATCCAAGGTAAATCCTTTCAAGTCGATCTCCAATATGATGGAAGACTCCTGATTGGAAAACTGAAAGGATTCAGTTTTCCAATGAGAGTAGGGTCCCCTGCGGCCGAAGAGATCGCTTCCCTCTACCGATCCCAACCTGTCTGCGGCGAGTAGTTGCTCGCTTCCGCTCGCGTACACACGATAGTCGACCGGTCTGTCACTGGGATCGATCACCACATCGATATCAAACAATACGACCTGATGATCGAGAGTGAGGACAGAGCCGTCCTTGCAGCTCACCAGTGCTAATTCATAGCGAATCAATTGCTGGGTGACTTTACGCGACAGCCCTGTCGTCAAGAGTCTGGCTCTGGTGACACTATCAGTTTGACAATTCGTGGGAGAGGAAGGGAAGAATGCTGAAGGCGAGGCCTCCGCATCGCTGGCCTCATTTTCTTTGGTTTGTCCCTGAAATGATTTTTTGGATGAACAAGCGAAGGTCGAGGTGATGCTCACAACGAGCAAGGTTATTGACAGGACATGGGGCCCGAAAAGAGAAAGTTTACGCAAGGTATGAATCCCTTTTTAGATTTTCTACCAACATACTTAATCCTATGCAAAAAGAAGGCCTGTTCGAGCTCCCTAAGGGGGGCTCAAAGCAGCGTTTTAAGTCATTAAAATAGCGCCTCTTATTTCTCCCCGCAGCGGCTACATGGATCGACTAAAACAAAATGATGGGACGATGCGCTGCACCTTGAACGTTCACCGTCTAATCATAGGCAGGTACGACCCTCTTGCTCATAAATGTGTAAGTCGCTGAAATTCTCGGCTCATCAGATCTGCGACAGCCTGAGATTTGAATTTAAATCACTAACATT
>CANJJY010000314.1 GCA_947474445.1 Oligoflexaceae bacterium | reverse complement strand
GTCTGCGAAGCTCATCGATTGAAAATTGATAGTCATGCTGGAGTTCCTCCCTGGTTGAGAGGACTGTAACATGGCCTTTTTTTGGCTTTGAGATTCAGCTCCAGTTGAGTTTTTGAACGGCAGATGAGAAGTCTTGCCTAAGTTTCGTTTAGTGGCGCAGAGAAGAGAGATTTGTCCCTTTGAATCGGATCAGGGAGGCTATTCTCGGAACTGAATTATTTTTAGAAAATGCGGGTCAAAAAGTGAGCAAGGAAATAATCTGCAGTAGTGTAGATAGCGTACTCAAATCTTGGGGGTGAGGATCGTCTTCTGGAAGATGGAAAAATCTTAGCAGCGCGTCGTCTCCCTGGGGATAACGAGACTAAATCACTTTAGAGAGTCACTTGTCCTCTAGTGCTTCTACATCAATGAATCGCAGGTAGGGTATGTCGGATGTCACATCAGCCCCTGGTGCCGCATGAGACCTCTCTCTTGTCACTGAAACAGAAAGTCAGCGACCCATTCCCAGGGACCTTGCCGATAGCGAAAAAGTTGCAAGCCCTCCGCCCGGCCTTGCCAAGGCGCAAATTCTTGCTTCAAGAGCCGAAGGGCTTCCCCCGTTGCCTCAGGCGGAGCGTTGTTCATGACCGTGACGTGGGGCATGATTTTTTGCCGATCCTGGGGCGCGAGCCATAGATCGAAGGCGCGATCAAGCGCACCTTTCACCTGCAGGACCTCAGAAGGAGCAGCCTTGATCCCCAAAAATCCCCCTTGATGCGTGAGCTCTTCAAAGGATAGGGGAAAGACCAACTGGTTTTGTGCAAAGGTCTTCAAGGTCGATAGGATGAGCTGAGTAGCCGTGAATGGCAACCGATGATAGAGAGTCAGATGCGCCTCGAGAAAATTGCGCTCGGGTGGAAAGTACTGCTTGCGCCATGCCGATAGACGCTGCAAAGAGACGGCGTCCATCTTAAGACAGAGTATATAGGGATCTTCGATTTTTGGACTCATCGACTCTACCGCCTTGATTAGCCTTGCGAAAGCCTGATTTCGGCTGTCAAATTTCTGGACAGCCCCTCGAATTATTACCTCGCCCCCTGCCCAGGCGCAATTAAAACTCTTTTATTCCGGCCATCTGCGGATGCAAGTAGATGGTTACCCTTTTGCAGGTAAGAAACTGCCCTATGGCTCAAGGCGACGCGAGTCATGTATCTGCGCTGTGGTGTTCTTCTGTTGATGTTGTCTCTGAGAGGGTGTGGTGATGGTCAAGTACCTCTTTATACTTTTTGTCTTCAGCTTGCCCCAAGCTTGCTTCCTCAAATCCAAAAACGCATCGACCCTGAGCGCCTGTCTTCCATCAGACGAGGCTTGCCTCAACAACTATCAGCCAAAAAACAGCTGCGACGTCGAATACTCGCCCGAACAGGCTAACCTCCGCGCTTTAACCAACGAAGAGATTGGTAACGTCATCAGCGATGTATTTAACTTCGATGCGAGCGACATGATCCGAGAGCTCCCGCGGCGGGACCAGGGTACCAAATTCCAAAATGCGGTTCTCCTGTCGCCTCTTTCCGAGTCCTTTTTGAGCAAGTGGCAAAATACAGCTCTCAGTCTGGCGACTCTTCTCGTAGAAAAACCCGAATCGATCGGCCGCTTCACCAAACTTTGCGAGGCGACTCAGGCGGGTACCGCTGATTGCGCGTCTCGCATGGTCAAGGATCTGTCGCGTTCGCTTTGGCGACGCCCAGCTGATACCGAATCTGAGGGGCGCCTGGTCAAGCTCTATACGAATGGAACAGAACCAGCTATCGACCAAAAAGAGCGCATGATTCGTTTGATCGCAGCGCTTTTAATCGATCCTCGCTTTCTTTACAAATTTGAATACCTCCGTGGACCCGAGAACGAGAGCGCAGCTCTCGATAGCTATGAAGTTGCGGCGCGCCTGGCCTTTTTTATCTGGCGGAGCAACCCGGACGAAATCCTCCTCGATCGGGCCGCCAAAGGAGAAATGGTTGATCCGCGGGTGATCTCTGAAGAAACCAACCGCATGCTCGAAGATACACGCGCCATGCGGGCCTTCAAGCAGTTCGTCAGGGAATGGCTGCTCCTCGACAATTTGAGCAACCTCCAACTTGTCGGTTCAGTTTCTAACTTCGGTGCTTTGCGTGAACTCACCTACAGCCGAACGCGAGATGTTTTGTTTGATGGCGCAGGTGGCATCAATCTAGCCCTCACAGGCGGTGGCGACGTCAGCCAAAGCCTGATTTCGCAACCTGCTGTGATAGGTGGACTCAGCGTGGGCGCCTCGACCTCACCGGTCAAGCGGGGCCTCTTTGTGAACGATCGATTCCTCTGTCGTAAGATCCCTCCGCCCCCACCCAATGCAGGAATTTTTAAGGCCGAAACCATAGCGCTCGATGTGACGCCGCGCGAACGCTTCCGCGTGCATGAAGAGAATGCGGCCTGCGCTTCTTGTCATGCAGCGATCGACGGTATCGGTTTGAGCCTGGAAAGCTTCGATGTTCTGGGGCAAAAGCGCAGCCAGTACCCTAACGGCAAGCCCATCGATACGAGCGGGACGATTCGTCTCAATGGCGAAGTCGTCGCCTATAATTCGGCAGAAGAAATGATCCAGCTGATAGGCACGAGTCGCGATGCAGAAAGCTGCTTTACCGGCACCATGGTTGAATATGCCTGGGGCGTGCAGCCAGGCGAAGAGAACTCCTGCGAGCTCGGAAAAATTTCACGCTCTCTGGTCGGACGTCCGCACAATTGGAAGAGTCTTGTCCGCACCATCGTTCAGCATCCATCGTTTATTACCCGCGCGCGGAGTCAGCCATGAAGTTACCGAGTAATCGCCGGGCTTTTCTTAAAGGAGCCGGCAGCATCACGATAGGTCTGCCGCTCACGAGCTTTGGCGCTGACGTGCTCTTGCCGCATCGCATCTATGGAGTCGAGCAGGCTCCGGTAGCGCAGCGTCTGGTGACCTTCAGTTTTCCCAACGGCTGTGATGGAATGTTTTGGAATTATGATTCCATCCTCTCCCCCTTAAAAGACTTCGCATCGAATCTGATCGTCCTGAAAGGGATCAAAAATCCTATCACCGAGGTCGTGAATATCGATGCCCACCAGCAGGGCGGAGCCGCGCTGTTTACCGGCGTGAGACTAAGAGACGAACAATCCAATACCGGTATCTCGATAGACCAGTGGGTGTCCAATCGCATCAACGCCTCGACCTTTATGTCGCGATCATTGGTCCTCGGGGTATGGCGCGCCTTTGCCGGTCCTGCCTTTCGCTCGCCCAGTTGGTATCATCGCAGCTGGCTTGAAAATGGCGCGCCGGTGCCGGCGCTGATTCGGCCCACCGAGATTTTTGCGGCAGTCTTTGGTGAATTTAGCGCCGACGAAAAAGTGCGTAACGAGAAGATTCGGCAGCGACGGAGTATACTCGATACCGTGATTGAACAGATGTCGTCCTTAAAGAGCGATCGATCGCCCCTGTCCTCCAAGCATCGCTCCCTTTTGAGCGATCACTTGGACAAGGTGCGCGCCTTAGAGTTGAAGGCGATCGAACTGGAGTCGCGCATTGATCCGGTCAACTGTCGTCCGATCGGCTATCTGCCGCCTCCCGTCAACCTTGGAGATGACGGGCTCTTGGGCTACGAACATTTTGAGAGAGTCTTTTATTTGCAGATGGATCTCATGGTGATGGCTCTGCAATGCGACGCAACGCGGACGGGATCTCTGATGTTCGGAAGCGGTGGCGAAGAGTATATGAATCTAGGGATATCCAAGAAATACTCGGATCATCGGACTTCACATTACGATAATGAAGAGACCTTAAACACCTATCTCGACTTCAGACGCTTTCATATGCAGAACTTTCGCTATCTGCTGACCAAGCTGAAAGACGCCAATATACTCGACACCACCACAGTCGTTATGGGCTCAGAGTTTGGTGATGGTCGCAGTCACGCCCCGAGTCCTATGCCTCACATCATCGCTGGGGGCGGCGGAAAACTTTTGATGGGTCAAACTCTTGATTTACCTCAGCATACCCTCTGCGACGTCTATGCTTCCGTGTTGACGGGAATGGGCTTCTCGGCTCCCACTTTTGGCGAGACTATGTTCAATACCGGGCTGATCAATCAACTTTTTAAGCCCTCGTAAAAGGTTTTGCCCGTAGAAACTGTAAAGGGGGCTTGATCAGGCCGCGCGACCTAGGCTATCAGACTGCGAGTGCTGGCCTTCTTCGATGTCATTAAGGCGCGTGACGGTAGGATTTAACGATCAAGAATTAGCTCAGTGGAACAACTCTTTTTAAGCCTTCGTGGAGGATTCAAGCGATGTCTCTCGATCGATGCCCCTGCGGCAGCTCCCTGCTCTTTGACGCCTGCTGTGGCCGCTATGTGCAGGGAGGTCTCCTCGCTCCTGATCCCGCATCATTGATGCGCAGCCGCTACACGGCCTTCTGCCGCAACGATATCGCCTATCTTAAAGCAACCTGGCATCCCGAAACCTATCCAGAAGATTTGGGATCAGAAGAAGCTTCGAACTGGATCAAACTTGAAATCATCGATTCGTTTGAAGAGGGGGATGAAGGGGAAGTCGAGTTTAAAGCCAGCCTTATTTTCGGCGATAAACTCGAGATTCTGCATGAGCTGAGCTATTTCGACAAGATCGATGGTCGCTGGCTCTATCATTCGGGGGATTTTCAAAATGAAAATGAAAAACCCCAGAAGATTGCGAAGAGCGCGCCTTGTCCCTGCGGCAGTGGGAAGACGTTTAAACAGTGCCATTTCTAAAATAAGCGAACCGCGTTAATTGACAGCAAAAGGCTCCGTGACTCCTTCGTAAGGAGTGATTTTACCGGTCCATCCTGATTTTTGATCGCCCTTATGCCTGATCCGATAGGTTCCGCCTTGAACCCCCTGCGTATCCCACGTGATCGTGATCTTTGAGTTGGCAATGCCGCTGCGTTGCCACTGATAGGTGGTCTCTGGGTTCCAGTCATACGCAACCGGCACGTAACGGTCCCCCTCCAGTCGTTCTACGACGAGAAACGAATCTTGAATTCGCATGTTGTTGTTAGGATGCGCGCCCCAAAACTCGGCGACCACCAATTCTCCGGCCTGATAGCTGGGCTTAGGCGGAGTGATCACAGAACCGAACTTCTTGGAGGCCGGTTTGTCGTCTAAAAAGACTTTGGGGCTGAGGTCGATGGTAAGATCCGTGACGTCTGGCGGCGTCGGTCCGCTGGGAACGTCGATGCCCTGAACGATAGCCTGGGAGAGAGCGACGAACTCCTGTTGAAAGGCGAGCTGTTCATCGGGACCAAAGAGCGTCGCGGCGCCTTCATACCATTGTTTCGCGTACTCTTCCCGCGTCGCGAGATAGGACGCATAGGAAT
>CANJJY010000313.1 GCA_947474445.1 Oligoflexaceae bacterium | reverse complement strand
CAATCGACCCTATTGCCTGTAAAGATTCTTTGTCTTATTGTCTGGATTGCACGCTGGGTCAGAACGATTTTTGATGAAGGAGACGTACCATCGGCGCTCAATGGAAACACTCCGTCCGCCAAGAGGCGGCGGCTAAAAGAGGCCTCGCATTCGGCAAATTGGCCAAAGAAATCACTGTGGCGGCCCGAACTGGCGATCCTTCCCCCGATCACAACGCAAGGCTGAGGGCGGCGATTGAAGCCGCTCGCAAAGCTTCCTGTCCGCGGGAAACGATCGAACGCGCGATCAAAAAAGGTGCGGGATTGCTCGATGATTCCGTCCATTACGAGACGGTTGTTTACGAAGGATTCTCACCCCACAAGGTGCCCGTCATCGTCGAGTGTTTGACCGACAACAAGAATCGGACAGCCTCGGAAATTCGTGTGCTCTTCCGCAAAGGTCAACTCGGTTCGATAGGATCGGTCGCCTGGATGTTCGATCGGGTCGGCGTGATCGAAGCGACCCACCCCAATGCCAAGATCGAAAGAGAAGACTCTGCCATTGAGGCGGGAGCTCAGGACGTCGAAGCTTTGGAGGCCTCGGAGGTCGGAGAAGGTCAGGCTGGCGCTCGCTTTTACACCGAGCCCACCGATCTCGATGTGGTGAACAAGAAACTGGCGGAAGATGGCTGGGTCATCAGTAAATCTGAATTAGCTTATCGCTCCAAGAATGAAGTCGAGCTATCGCCGGAGCAGTTCAAGGAAGTCTCTGACTTTCTCGGTGCTATCGATGATTTTGACGATGTTCACCGCGTTTATGCGGGACTGAAAGGTTAGTTTTCTTTTACTTCTTCTGCCGCCACTGGCGGCAGAGGGCACGTCTTCGGCCAGCGTTTCACTTCATTCCGATGGCTTCCTCGTTTTTACCTCCCAACATAATATTGATTCTTTTCAAGTCCTTACATTTACGTGTGGCAGCGCCTGCAGTTTTTTAAATCGAGCAAAAGACGAAAGAATATTTAAGAGACATAGCTCCTTGTCCTTTTTACGGGCGATGACCCCCCGCTAGCGGCTAACTGGGGAAAAAAGGAGTAGGCAAAATTTGTCCGTTACGGACGGCCCGTAAGCGCCGATGGCCTGATAGCGTCGAAAGCGTAAACCAGTAGGGTCAGTCGTATGCGGTGGGCTTCATCTCACATTGTGATCGTTCTCATGCTCCTCGTCTCGAGCCTTCAGGCCCGAGCTGCAGATAGCATTGGCGATCGCATCGAGCGCAGCAAGCGCGAAGCGGCCAAGGACGCGAGTCAAAGGATTCAAGCGGTTCTTGAACGCTATTGCACGCAGCACTGTCAGCTCCTCGATATCCAAGTCGAGGTGCATGAGACCTTTGCCGACAGTGATGACCTAGGTTTTGAATCGGCTGAAAACGCTGCCGAATCGCATCTCGAGGTGCAAACGATTCGTCCCGTGGTGCAGATCGATAGCCGTGTCCTCTCATCGGATCGCGATCGATTGGAAGCGCTGATCCGCAACAAGATTAAGCCTCTCGCTCCCGAAGTGACCTTGAGCTGGGAAACCGTCGATCTGCCGAGCATCGGCAGCCAAAGCACGTCCGCCGACGAGCTGGAGATGGCGCTCGAAGGTCGCTTGCGACGCAGTATCCAGGGCGTCATCGATCGCTACTGTCCAGATCAGTGTCTCCTCGACCGTATCGATATCGATTCGGTGGTCGCGACACCCAATCAGATGCAAAATCTCCCGAGTGAACAGATTATCCGTGGCAAGCGGAGTGAGGGCGGACTCCAAGTCAATGAAATTAGAGTGCAACTCACTCTCGACGAAGCTCTCGCCGACGCTGATCGCGAACGCATCATCCGGCTGATGCAGGCCCAGACTCGCTATGTTCAGCCAGTGGTCTATGCGCCGACGGTGACAGGATTTCCTGAGACCGCGGCAGACAAAAAGAGAAAAGCCCAAGAAGAATCGACTGACCCCTACGGTTTGGAAAAGCTCCGGCAGATGTTGATCCTCTTTCGGGATCTCGCTAGTACCAAAGAGTTGATTACCACTCAGACTAGCGAGTTGAAAAGCAGCTCTGAACAGAACAATCGCAGCGAATCAAGCAACGAACGCAGCGAACAGAAGATCAATGAATCCAAGCTCGAGAGCAATTCCAATTCGAACAGCAACAATAGTTCGAGTCAGACGAGCGAGCAGAATTCGACCGAGAGCAGCCGACGCACTGACGTCAACAGCATGCAGAGTGCTATCTCGAACATGTCGATGGAAGAGATGGCCATCTATGCGGGTGGATTTATTCTCCTCTTGACCCTCATGGCCATCGTGCTGATGAAGTTCTCGCAGACCAACCGCGCCGCGCGCGAGATGGTGATGGCCAGCTCGGGAGGAGGCGGAGGCTATGCGCCCGCCCGCGTTGCGCGCAGTGCACCCCCATCCGACATGAGCGGCGGGATGGGAGAGATGGGTAGCGGCGAATCGGGTGGAGGCCAAGGAGGTGGCGCGCCTGCTGGAGTGGATGGCTACGGCAATCATAATCATAAGCAGGCGATGCTGATCCTGAAGGTCGCGCAGCTCAAGCAGGAAATGATTCAGCAGTTTCTAGAGCAGCGTTCAGTCGCCCGCGAGACCTTTACGCGGCTCCTCAAAGATGAGGGCGTCGCGGAGACGGCGAAGTACGTGGCTATCTTCGGCCAGTTAATCGTCTCGGAGCTCCTGAATGATTCAAGTCTCAAGCGCGATCTGTACGAGCTCAGTGAATACTTTCATCGTTCCAATCTAAAGTTCGATGCCGCCGGCGAGCTAGCCCTGCTCGAGCGGCTCAAGACCATGGTCACGGCTTCGGAAATTCGGCTCTTAGCCAATCAGTCCTCGGAGCGCTTTGGCTTCCTCAATAAACTTGATAGTCAGCAGATCTATAATCTTATCGTCGATGAAACGCCTCGGGTGCAGAGCATCGTTCTCACCCAGCTCGATCGAAAGAAGAGGACGACCGTCTTCGAGCTCTACGAAGGCGACGCCAAAATCATGCTGCTCGAGGAACTCTCGCATGCCGAGGCGATACCACGGGAATTTCTCTTCAATGTGGCTCAGGCCCTGCAAAAGAAGGTTACGACGCGCTCGGAGTTCGATACGGAAAACCTGCGATCGAGCGATATCCTCCTGGATCTCCTGGAACGCGCCAACCTCCGCGAACAAAAGCGCCTGATGCGGACCCTCGAGAAGAACAATCCCGAGACGGCGCGTGCCCTCAAGCTGAAGCTTGTCACCGTAGAAATGATCCCTTACCTGAAGGACGGGCATCTCCTCGAAGTCGTGCTCGGTATGGAGCGCGACGATCTCTTGGCCTTCCTCATGGGCGCCGACGAGCATATCCGCGATCTTCTCCTGCGCAAAGCGCCCGAAGAACTGGCTCAGAGCTGGATCGAAGATATTCGCAATCTGGGCGGCAGCGGTCTGGACGACAATACCTTCCGCACAGCCGAAATGAAGATCAAGGCACGTATTCGCAACCTCGCGAACAATGGGGCGATCAGTCTGCTCGATATCAATGATTTGATCTTTAAGTCTGGTAGTGATGAAGGCGATCCCGGACCCGAGAACTCCAGAACGCTGAGCCGGGGTGCCTTTGCCGCTTAAGCTGGTTTTCTATAGCGGCGATGGTTTCGTCGCTCCATCCTCAATGCAAATCTTTCGTGAGACAATGGACGGCCCCGCCAGTCTTTATCGTTTCGCTCATATCAATATTTTGGACCTTTAGGCCCAATGCTTCGTAAGTGCTCGAGGCGGCGGCGTTCAGCGCAGGGGAAGTCTGATAGGTAGGAAGATACAGGTAGCCGTTGCTCACGAGGCTGTTCGTATAGCTGCGATGGGTAAAATTGAGTTCAGCGTTGCGATGGACGATTGCCCCCGAACTATCCCGATATATCATCACTCCCAGTCTGATAGTCGGCGTGGGATTAGTCACGCGGACGACATCGAATCCTTCACTCTGAAAGAGGACGAGCGCCTTTTCGAGGTGTTCATGCAGCTGGCCATGAGCATATTCAAACTCAGTGATTCCCTGATTTTTGGCCACAAAATCCCTGAGTTCATTCTCACTTTTTATACGGAGGACTGAGCCCTGATTGATGATGACATCTCGCCAATTTCCAGATGAGGCGCAAGAGCTCCAATCTTTATTCTCAATACTTTTAGCATCGCATATATTATCCACTTCGGTGCTAACGCCTTCGAGCAGAACGTCGTCATCTGTATAATCGGCCAGGAGCACTGTGCGGTCGTCCATAAACTTTGCGAAAAGATCGATGTGCCCTGTTCCTTCATTTGGCAGGCCGGGCATTTTCAAGATTCTCCGGCAACCCAAACTTTTAAATATCAAATTTTCTTGGTAATTGATTTGCTGCGAAGTATTATCGAAAGATTTAAAATTTTCAGCATTGATTGAGTAGCCTGAGGAGGAGCTTGCGCACACCCCAGTGCTTGTCGCCATAAACTGACCACCCTCGTAGTAGGAATCGACAATTTCAATATCACGCTTCAAATTGTCGGCAACGACCGTGTTTACATACTGTCCGCGCCCTTTCCGAGCGATTTCGCTTACGTCCCCATCATTGATCACTGAAAAGGAACCATAATCACGTGTCCATTGATCTTCTTCGAGGTCTTCTTGATCGACGCCAGGAAAATTCTTAGGGTCCATCCTTAAGAAATCGATGTTGAAGCCATTCTTTTTCCAGGCTTCGACCTGTGGGGCCCAGCGCGCATACTCACTTTGATCGCCAAGTTCATCGGACACTCTCTCCGGAGTATGAAAAAAGATCTTAAGGCTTGGCTGGCTTTTGAGAATGACGGTGAGCAAATTTGAGTATTCACGGACTCGATTCGCTGTCTCATCTTGTTGAGCTTGGCTCTGTCCGGATTTCTTAGCCTCGAATTCAAAAAGACGCAACCAGCCCGAAGCTGTAATCAGCGCCTTAGTCTCTTCATATTCGGCAGCAGGCCGTTTGCCACTTATGGCTTTTGTTTCCGCAGTTTGGGATCTTGGGTTTTCACCGCATGCTGTGCCTAACAAAAATAGGCTGGACGTAAGTGCGAGACATAAGGTGCGCGGGACTACAGAGTTCTGCACGGAAGGTCCTTCAATCATTCGATTATTCTCAGAAAATAAGCTTTAATGCCATAATGACATCATAGAAAGAGTATGCTGGCTTCAATTTGTATATTTGACTCAAAATGCGAAAAAAAAGCAATTGTGGATAGGGTCTATATCTTTGCTAAAGGGGGTGACCTTTTTCGGCCTTGCCTATGGCGTCGGCCACATACTCGTGCTTTGGCTTGGCCGTAGACTTAGCCTTAGCCATTGTGCGTGATCGTGATCATGCGCAAAAGACCTTTCCCTCTT
>CANJJY010000312.1 GCA_947474445.1 Oligoflexaceae bacterium | reverse complement strand
GCATCCGAAAGGACTGACCAGCCTTTTCGACTCAAACAAATGGACGGGCGTTGCATTTGAGCAATGCGCCGGCGCGTTTTTTAGACTAGAAATGCAAGGTCTCAGGAATTTTCGTTAGGAAGAGATAGACATCCATGGAAACTGTCACCGTAACTTTGATTCATGCTGGCCAGCAGCAGGACATCAAACTGCGCAAGGGCCTCGGTCTGCAAGCCCTCGCGAAACAGACCAGCGCGCTCGAGTTCGATTGCCGCGAAGCTGACTGCGGCATCTGCATCTGCCGCGTGAGGGCTGGAGGCGAGCACCTATCGCCGCCCACCGCTCCTGAAGCAGACTTTCTGCGGGCGATGCGCGCCGATCCCGAGGAAAGGCTAGCCTGCCAATGCCGGGTCTTCGGCGATGTAAAATTGGAAGTCGATGATCATGCGGTGACGTGAGAGTCAGAGGACCCAATCGACGACAAAGTCTTCGAGGTCCATATTATCCCGTTCCGGAATCACGCGATTGCGAACCGATATTCCGGCTTTATGAACCGTATGAGCGTGTCCGGTGATCAGAGGATGCCAGCTCGGTAGATCTTTGCCTTGATCGATCAAGCGGTAGGCGCAGGTGCTCGGCAGCCAGGTGAGGCTCCTCACCTTCTTGGGCGTGAGGATCTGACAATCGGGAACGTGGCGTTTTCTGTTTTCGTAGTTGCTGCAGCGACAACTTTTGAGATCGAGCAACTTGCACGCGACGTTGGTCGCAAAGATTTCGGCCGTATCGAAATCCTCGATCTTGTGCAGACAGCATTTTGCGCAACCATCGCAGAGAGATTCCCATTCCATGCGGGTCATCTCTTCGAGCTTCTTGATTTTCCAAAAAGGGACTTCATCGGGGGTACGGGATCTGCGACTCATGCGTCTCGGAGCTCCTGGCTTGCCACTTGTCTCAGGGGATGGCATACCATTTGCTTCTATAAAGTGCAAAAGGTCTCTATCCCGGGGATTCTGCACCTAAAAAGGACAAGTATGCTGGAAGTGAATGCCAAGATACAGATACCATGGGAAGAGTTCACAGTCAGCTACTCGCGCAGCTCGGGCCCGGGCGGGCAAAACGTCAATAAAGTGAACAGCAAAGCCAATTTAGAGTGGTCTGTCTCCACCAGTCCTTCCATCTCCGAGGGCGTGCGCCAGCGCTTTCTGTCGAGCTTTTCCTCCCGCATCACGACCGATGGCCGCGTGGTGATCGCCAGCGACGAGCATCGTCAGCAGGAGGCCAATCTCAAGGCTTGCCTAGAAAAGCTCAAAGATATGCTCCTCGCCGTCGCGGTGCCACCAAAGATCCGCCGACCCACTAAGCCCACACGCGCTTCCAAAGAGCGTCGTCTGGCGGGCAAGCGCGTGCGGGCGCAGAACAAGAAACAGCGTCAGGGTTTTGATTCGGATTCTTGAGTTGGTGTAAGATCAGAATGCCATTTGAATCGTACGTCCGGCGTAACACCCTCCATTGATCCTGCGCAACACCAGCCGATAGGCCTTGCAACTTTTGTGGCATGAGTAGCCAAGGAGAGTTGCAATGGTTCCAGTTTTTAGTAGCGGCCGAATCTTTATCCACACAGCTCCCATTGATGGTCGACTCGCGCATCGTGGTCTTTCATTTCTCGTAACTCACGTGATGGAGCATGATCTCTTGGACGGCGATACATTTGTCTTCATTTCGGGAAGCAGAAGAGCCGCCAAAGTTTTGATATTTGATGGCACCGGGCTTCTGCTGCTCCACAAAAAGCTTGAAGTTGGCCTGTTTATGAAGGTTTCGAAGTCACAAAAGCTCTACGAGCTTAGCCCAAAGGCACTTGAGCAGATCCTAGGAGGCTCAAATGTAGTCCTGGGCTACAGTCTACTTCCAAAGTAAAATTTCTATTGAAATCCGGTAGCTTATCTGTTCATCTGTCTTCAGATAAACTCACAATCGGGTTCAAAAATGATGGATTTCAGCCGGGAAACCAATGTTGGGTTTCTGCGTGAAGCAGCCAAACTTCTGCAAGACAAACTTATCGCATCCGAAGCAAGATTTTTAGAGGCCACAAGAATCGCGAAAGAAGAAGAAGAGTTATGTCTCCGACTCTCGGAAGAGCTTCTAGTATTGAAAAAGAAGTTCTTCGTCGGAGGTCGTGAGAGCAAAAACAAAGGAAAATCTCCCAAACTAAGCAGAGATAAGAATCTCATTCACAACGAGTCGCCATTAGTGAATACACAGAGCAGCGATGCTGAACTGGATTCTGAGACAGTTCTTCACGAAATTGATAGCGAAGACCTGACGTGCACCAAAGAATGCGGCTGCACCATGGAAGAAATGAAAGGCGGTTTTGAGGAATCACTTGAAGTATCCGTTATCGAGCGCCGGTACGTTCTTCGTAAGCATAAGCGACAAAAATATATTTGCAGGCAATGCAGAGCTATTAAGACGGCTCCTGCACCTGTTAAGCTGGTCGATTCTGGGGAATTCTCGATACAAATGGCCGTAGAAGTTGCAAATGAAAAGTTTAATCGCCACGTTCCGCTTGAACGTCAGGTAAAAAGCATGGCGGAAGCAGGCTTAAAAGTGAATTCCAAGACCCTATATTCGTTAACAGAACATTTGCATAACCGCTTGCATCCTGTTGCAGAGGCAATTCGGGGTGAAATTCTTGCCCGACCAAGCGTAGGTATAGACGAAACTCCGATGAAACTGCTAGCGAATGATTCGCGGGGCTATATTTGGGCTATCTGTAACAACTATGGAATATATTATAAATACGAAACTACGCGAAGTGGAGAGGTAGCAAAAGAGATCCTTAAAGGCTATCGAGGGGCGGTAATGTGCGACGGTTACAGTGGCTACGATTGGATCGAGAAACAGCCAGCCATGATACTAGCGGCATGTTGGGCGCATTTAAGGCGCAAGTTTCACGAGGCACGAGATTTTCATCCCGAGTCCGATTTATTTCTGGAAAAAATTGATGAACTTTTTGGTCTCGAACACAAGGCTCAATCAATTTTTGAATTGACTGAGATAAGAAGAATTGGATCACGGCCTATCATATTAGAGTTAGAAAGTCTGATAGCAGCTTATCGCATGAAAGCGCTGCCGCAGTCAGGTCTAGGCAAAGCCCTCATCTATGCCTTGAATCAATGGCCCTATCTGCTCAAATTCCTCGAAAATCCTAATGTTCCTCTCAGCAATAATGCCGTCGAACGTGGGCTTCGGGGTCCAGTCCTAGGGCGCAAGAATTTCTTAGGCTTCAGGACTATAAATGGAGCTGATGTCGGGATGACTTTTTACACAATCATCAATACCTGTAAGCTCCTCAATCTCAACCCTAAAGATTTTCTTCTCGATAGTGCGTTGCGCAGCTGTCGAGGCCAAAAACTCTTGACTCCATTCGAGTATGGAAAGGAATTGGAGTCAAGATATGAAGAGGGACAGCGGGGAAATCTCTCAAATCTTCATGGGTAGCTTCAAGACGACGCCGTTTGGATAGGTGATAGTGATTTCACTATCGCTCGTTGTCATGCTCTGCAACTTCAAGAACACCGAAGCCTTATCTAGCGATTCGGAATGCAGAGGTATTTGCCTAGTCCAATTGTTGAGACTCTTACGATCAATGCAGAGCCATTGAGCGAGCCCTTCCTTGTCTCCGTTTTGTTGCAGGTATCGTGAGACATCCTTATTAAAGGCATCCGAGTAGCGGCGCTTATTTTTCGGGAGTTTTGAGTTCAATTTGATAAGTTCGGCGTAACGTGATTGCAATTCCTGTAAGGCGTTCATGGCGATCCTCCTTGATGTGTCGCTAAGCATTGATCGTAAAAAGGAGGGAATATCTATAGGAGGGTGTTACGCCGGACATACTTTGAATCCTTAGAATCGATCCGAAGTTCTCAGGGGGAATCCCGATAAATTTTTCTGAATTTCTTGAATGTTCAAAATGCAGGATAACTACAAGAATGAGTCCGATCGGCCCCTTCCCAGCGTTTGGAGCACCTTCTCTGCAAAGCAGACCTGAAGCGAGGGGCCGAGCCGCCTCTCGGTTAAGGTGCTGACAGAGTGCATCGAAAGCCAAGGAGCGCGCCCGCAGCCGAGGGGGCATTGTACATATAAGCGGTGAACACCCCGGCGCTCGCGGCATTGCCCCAATGCCCCCCCCGCAAGAGGGCGCCTCCGGAACTGTTGGTTCCGGGGAAAATCTGGCCAATCCACTTTCCGGAGTTCCACGTGTCGGACCAAAACGCTTTGACGGTGTTAGTGGGGACCAGATCTTTGAGTGCAGTCGTTGCGGTCCCAGTGACGGCCGTGTACTCATACCAGGCATTTGTCGCACCGGGTTTATCCCCGGAGTTCATGTAGTTGACCCATTCCGCGACGTTGCCGGAGAGGTCCCAGATCACGGCGCTGTTCGAGAGGGTGAGGGTTCGTCTTTGTTCCGTCGTATCGCCTGAGCTAACAGGAGTACAGCTCGTCTCGACATAAAACAGCGTGTCGTTGCTTGAAGCCGCGCAGGCCGACCCTGGACTACTGTCATTGTGTCCGGCAAAGAGATTGCCACTGCCCACGGTCCCTCCCGTCCAGTTGCCATTGAGTGCAGAGGCATTAGCTCCTATGGTCATCCACTCATCGTTAGAAATAAGATTGTAACCCATGCCAAGCGCCGTGCATTTTGTCTTTGATGTTTCCTGGCTAATCGATGTCCATGGAACACTTGCGGCCTGTGAGATCGCCGTGCTCGAGCCGCTGTCCTTGGACTCGTACTTCATCACACAGAAATCTTCGGTGCCGTAATCTTTGTCTCCCAAAACTAAGATATAGTCCGTCGGACAAGTGGTCGGCTTTTCGCTGGCGCGGGCTAGGAAGGTAAACTCATCATTCGCATTGTAGGAATAGAGATTATAATAATAGGTGCTGCCATTGGTGAGTGAAGTGTTGTTGTAAGTGAGCGAGGTACCGACATAGAGAATGGAATCACTTCCTTGGGCGCCTGCCGCATAGCTGGTTCCGTTGGTCGGTACAAAGGTCGGTTCACTGTTTGCTGGGCCGCGAACGAGCATATAGCCTGTGGCTCCGGTAGACGTCCAAGAGGTGTTGATGGCTGTGGTGCTTGGGGTTAAGGTTAATGTCGTCCCGTCAAAATCAGGGAGATTTTGGACGCATCGAAAGCCAATGTCCGTGCCCGAATCCGACGGGGCATTGTACAGATTAGCGGTGAACACCCCGGCGCCCGAGCCAGCGTTCCAATGCCCCCCCCGTTTGAGGGCGCCTCCGGAACCGTTGGTTCCGGGGTAAAACTGGCCAATCCACTTTCCGGAGTTCCAAGTGTCGGACCAAAACGCTTTGACAGCGTTTGTGGGGACCAGATCCTTGAGCGCAGTCGTTGTGGTCCCAGTGACGGCCGTGTATTCAT
>CANJJY010000311.1 GCA_947474445.1 Oligoflexaceae bacterium | reverse complement strand
ATGTCAGGCAGTTACCCTGGTGTCGGGGCCCACTAGCGGCGCCGCGAGGTAGTCGTCTGAAGCCTGTGCCTTAAAGAAGTTCTCGAGTTGCTTCTTTTGAATGTCGGTGAGTTTGGCGAATTGTAAGCCGATTTCACCTTTACTATTGATCCAAGCGACTTTCGCTTTGATCTTTGCTTCCGTCGCGGACGGACTTGGGATCTTTTTCTTTTTGACTGCTTTGCCCTCTTCGTCTTCACCCGAAGGCAATTGGATGGACATGGTCAGTTCCTGCGCTTTTTTAACTTTCAAGGGGCCTTGAATCTTGATGCAAGCGCCCCCTAGACTGATATTGAGAACTTTGCCTCCAACTTTGGGTGCTCGTTTGCCTCGTCCAGCAGCCTTTGCAACGAGTTGAGTCAGAAACTCGGTCGAAAAGCGGCGTTCCAGTCGGTGCTTACCGAGCAAGAAGCGATCTATCTTTTCAGAAAGAATTTCAAAATTAATCGGCTTGGCAATCCAAGCGCTCGCGTCGTTAAAGGCAAACAGGGTTTCCTCTACAGCCTGCTTGACCATGTCGCTCGGATAAGCGGTCAAGAGAATCGGGCCATCGTAGAGTTTGCGCATCGCTTCGACCAGGGCCGGTCCATCGACGTCGGGTAGATCAAAATCGACCACACAAAGGTCTGGTCGCTTAGCCGCCAGATAATCCAGCGCATCCTTGCCAGTCGTCGCAACATCGACGACCGTGCCTACGATCTTGTCCTTGAACACTTCGGATGTCATGACAAGACTCGGCTTGCATGAATCTGCGATCAGTACAGTGGTCATGGTTAATCCCCCTTTAAGTACAAGAAAAGTCGATGCGGGCCAGAGCAGACAGCGAAGCTCGAAGAATTGCCGTAGGTTTCGCAGACAGCGCCTTTACCTCCATTATAACCAACGCTGGCGTGAAAAATCTGCCTACGGACATTTGTTAGACTGAAGAAGTACCTTCACCTAACAGGTCGCTTATCGGCATTTCAGGTTACGGAATGGATGCAAGATGAATACTGTATTTATAATAGGTACTTACATGTATTTTCGAAGGGCGGAGGGGGTTGCATTGAAGTTTAAATTAGGCCTCTTTCTCCTGTCTTTTGCCCTGGCAGGCAGTCCCTTGTCAGCCGAGACGGATGCCTTCGATGCGATTTCTTTGCCCTACACGCAGGACCTGAATGCCTTACGGGCGAGTCTCACCTTGCCTGTCAGCGACTCGGTGGAAAAGATTGCTATCCCCCTTCGCAAGCTGAAGCTGAGGGCCTTCAACCCCAAAAATGATCTGACGATTGAACCCTTGAGCCTCAATATTCCACGCACCGAGAGCGGCATGAATGATTTGATTCATCGCATCGCCAGCAAAGGCAAAGCCAAGGACCTCAGCGAACTGATTCTCGAACGCATGACCAAGCAAGGACCTTCCAACAAAGCCAGTGTGAAAATTGATCTTGAACCCAAGGACTTTGAGCTGATCAATTTAAAGGCCATCGGTCAGGACATGGCTAAGGAACATCATCGGGTGACGGTGCACACGCGCGAGCTTTCCCAGGACAAGAATTCGTGGAATGAATTGCGTCAGCAGCTGAGTTTTATGCTTCCGAAGGAGCAGCTGGTAAAAATCGCGCGCAAGGTCAAGGTTGGATTGGACCTGAGCCTCGATGAAGATCTTCTGCCTTCTTTTGCGAAAAAAATGGTAGGAAAGTTCATTATCTACCGTGGGCCCAATTGTTTTCACGCTGCGCTGGCTTTCTTTGATCAGCAGATGACCCGGCTACCGACGATCAATGTCAAGGAGGAGGAAGGCTATCACAAATCGATGATCAATTACGACGAGCTCTGGCGCGTGATTAATAATCAATTTTATGAAATCGATCCTCGAACGGCTCCCATGAAATTCGGCGATATGCTGGTCTTCTTCGCGGTTCCGCCGGAGTCATCCAAGCTCATTAACTTTAAAACGATCCGTCATACCGCGATCTACCTCTTCGGCCCTTACACCTTTTCCAAGGGTTCAAAATCGCCGAATACGCCCTATACGGTGAAGACACTAGAAGAAGAGTGGTCAACCTGGCGTGCTTTTACACAGAACCTCGGTGTGAAAGTCTACCGGAGACAAGTGATCGGTCCTGAGATTGCCCTTCCAAGCACTCGGAACGACTGGATTTATTGATCCATTTTGCGATCGTCCGCACCGCGGAAAAATGGATTTCCTCCCCGCCCCAGAGATGGTATGTAACCCTCCCTACAAAGATGGCAAGAAATCGTCCAATCTCCAAATAAAGCAGCTCTACCATGGCAATTGACAACTCCCAGCGCCCAAAGGCGAATATCTTTCGAAGTGATCGTTGGCGACAAGACCATAAGAGCATGAGCCCGACGCGGCCGACGCCCATCACCTGCAAAATCGCTCATAGCTGCCGCGCGTGCCGCTATATCAATACATCGTATGAAGCCAGTGTTCTGGAAAAGCATAGCGCTGCGATCGAAGCGTTTCGAGCTGCTGGTCTGCTCGAGGGCTGCTCGGTTTCAGCGGCCGTACCCTCTCCTCGCACGCTCGCCTACCGCGCCCATGCAAAGCTGGTGGTGCGTGGCGCCGCCGATGCCGTCCTCAAGCCCAAAGAGGGCGAGCGATTTGCCATTGGACTATTTCAGCCGGAATCTCATCAGCTCGTCCACCTCGAGGAATGCCCTTTGCACCGGCCTTCAATCAATCGGCTGTTGCCTGATCTGAAGGCCGAGCTCGAAGCGTCGAGCTTGGAACCCTATCATGAAGAGCTGCATCAAGGGCACTTGCGGGCTTTAGCGATCCGCGCGGCGCATTTGACTGAAGAAGTGATGCTGACCTTCGTCTGCATGGATGATGCGCAGCGCGTCGAACTCAAGGCGATGGTCCTGCGTTTGCGACAAAAGGGGCATGTAATTGTCTCGGCCCATATCAACGTAAATGCCGAAAAAACAAATGCAATTTTTGGTTCGCAGACCAGGAAGATCGTCGGTGCCGATGGACTCCGCGAATCGATGTGCGGTTTTATCTTCGAGATTGGTCCGACCAGCTTTTTCCAAGTCAATCCCTGGCAAGCCGAGACTATCTATCGTCGGGTCGAACAACTCGCCGGCCTCGCCAAGTCGGGCGATGTTGCTTGGGATCTCTACTGCGGTACGGGTCAGATGACTCTCATGCTGAGTCAGCAAGGCTATCGAGCTCTTGGCATCGAAGAAAATCCTCAAGCCGTCGCGGATGCAGAAGCGAACGTATTGCGAAACGAGCTGACTCAACCGCCTCAGTTTGTCGCGGGTCGAGTTGAAGATGTCCCGGCATTGCTCCCCAAGTGGTCCCATAATCCTGAATTGATCGTCGTTAATCCTTCCCGGCGTGGACTGGCGCCTGGGGCGCGGCAGTTGATTACCCAAGGGCTCGGAGATCGCCGCGACAGCCGTTTGATCTACGTATCTTGCGAAGCGGAGACTTTGATCCGCGATCTCAAGGAGCTGACTCAGCAAGGTCGCCGATTGCGCCAGCTTGAGTGCTTTGACATGTTCCCCTTCACCGAAAAGCTCGAGTGGCTGGCCGTGCTCCAGTGAGAGATGCGGTCGAGGTCCCTGGACTCGACAGCTGATGTGGGCCTGCGGTATAAGCAGGCAACATTCATCGCGCAGGGGATCAACTTCGCATGAGCAGTCAGCACGAGTCTTTTATCGAACCCGGCCCGAGCAGCGTCACCTACGGCACCTACCTCAAAGCCCACGAACTCATTGGATTACAGCACGAACTCACGCTGCCCAAAGAGCACGACGAGATGCTCTTTATCATCATCCATCAGGTCTACGAGCTCTGGTTCAAGCAGATGCTGCACGAGCTGAATCACTGCGAGGCCATGCTCAAGACTTTCAAACCAATGGGCGTGATTCGCTCTCTCAAGCGGCTTGAAAGCATTCAGAAGGTCCTGATCCATCAGGTCGACATCCTCGAGACGATGACGCCGGACGAATTCAATCGCTTCCGCAGTAATCTCAATCCGGCGAGCGGTTTTCAATCCTTTCAATTCCGCGAATTTGAATTTCGACTGGGGCTTAAAAACCCTTCCTATTTTCGCTTCTTTGCTCATGATCCTGTCGCCAAACAACGTTTGGAGGCAGCTTTTCAAGCGCCTACCCTCTATGACGTATTTCTCCGCGCGATGGCCGATCAAGGATTCGCCATCCCGCGCGAGGTGCTCGAGCGAGACGTCACCCAGATCCATGAGCTCGATCCGCGCGTGACGCGCGTCTTGCAGGATATCTATGAGCAGCCTGAAAAGCACTATCAGCTCTATGTTCTGCTCGAAGGTCTCATCGAACTCGATGAGCTGCTGGTGCTTTGGCGCTACCGTCACATGCAGATGGTTCGCCGTATGATCGGCGATCTCACTGGAACCGGAGGCTCACCTGGGGCAAAATATCTGCAGACCACTTTGAGCAAAACGATTTTCCCAGAACTGTGGGATGTTCGGAACCAACTGGGTAAGAACAAGCCCTACGCGTGACGGTTTTGGAAATCGCTGACGAGGAGCCTGCATGAGTCTCAATAATGTGACGATGAATTTGCCCAATTATCCGATGGAAGAGCTCGCCAAGATTCGCCAAGGATTGATAAACGCGCAGAAGAAGGTCTTTGACTTTGGCACGGGCGATCCCAAAATCCCAACCTGGGAACCCATTCGCGCTGCTCTGCTCGAAAGTGTACCGATGATCAGTCAGTATCCTTCGACCCGCGGTTGTCCTGAGCTGGTGCAGGCAATCTGGGGTTATTGTGATCGACATTTTGGTATCAAAGCAGGTGGTGCCTTCGATATCGCGGCGAGCAGTGGCAGCAAGGAAGCTATTTTTCACATCGCACTCTGCCTGGTCGGGCGAGCGGGTGGAAAAAAGATCATCGGCTATCCAGATCCGGGATATCCGGTCTACCGCAGTTCAACGCTGTTTGCTGGTGGCATTCCTTTCCCTATGCAGCTCGAAGCGTCGAAGAACTTTCAAATGGAGCCCTGGAAGCTGCCCGAAGACATTCAAAGAAATATGGCGGCTCTGTGGATCAACTATCCGCATAATCCGACCGGTGCAATCATGGACGAGCCGCAGCTCCACCGGATTATCCAGTGGTGCCGCGAACGCGATGTAGTCCTCTTGGCTGATGATTGCTACCTTGATGTTTACCACAGCAGCTGGGACAGCAGCGGCCGTCGGCCTCCCACTCCCATTTCATTTACTCATGAAAACGTCTTTTCCTTTATGAGTCTTTCCAAACGATCAGGTATCACAGGCTATCGCAGCGGTTTTGTCATCGGGGATGCGCGATTGATGCCGGCTCTGCATACAGCGCGGGCTAATTTTGGGGTTGGCAGCCCGACGATGATACAAAAAGCGGCTGCAATAGCTTGGAATGATGAAGAGCACGTCAAAGATCGAAGACGAATTTT
>CANJJY010000310.1 GCA_947474445.1 Oligoflexaceae bacterium | reverse complement strand
AGTTCTGGGAAAAGCTCAACCGCGGTGACTTTGAAACCGCCGAATACAAGCGAATCGGCAAGGGCGGTAAAGAGGTTTGGATTTTAGGTTCTTACAACCCCATCATGGGGGCCAACAACAAGCCCTATAAGGTCATCAAATTTGCGACCGACATAACAGCGCAAAAAATCAAAAGCGCTGACTATGACGGCCAGATCAATGCCATTGGCAAATCGCAGGCTGTCATCGAATTTGGGCTCGATGGTATCGTCCATGGTGCCAACGAGAACTTTCTCAAGACTCTCGGCTATACTCTCGATGAAATTCGCGGCAAGCACCATCGCATGTTCTGCGATCCCACCTATGCTAATTCCAACGAGTACCGGGCCTTTTGGGAAAAGCTGAATCGCGGCGAATACGATGCCGGTGAATACAAGCGGATCGGCAAAGGCGGTCGGGAAGTCTACATTGCAGCTTCTTACAATCCCATTCTCGATCTGAACGGCAAACCCTGTAAAGTCATCAAATACGCTTCCGACGTCAGTCAGCAAAAGCTCAAAGACCAGGAGCTTGTGGCGCTGTCCAAGACTCAGGCGGTGATTAACTTCAATCTCGACGGTACGGTCATCGATGCGAACGAAAATTTTCTGAACACGATGGGAGTTCGCATCGAAGAAGTGAAGGGTCGGCATCACTCGATGTTTTGCGACCCCACCTATGTGAGCACTCCGGCCTACCGCGAATTCTGGTCGAAGCTGAATGCCGGTCAGTTCGTGTCGGGACAGTTCCAACGGATCGCCAAGGGGAACCGCGAAGTCTGGCTGCAAGCCTCCTATAATCCCGTGTTCGATCTCACTGGAAAAGTCTTTAAAGTCGTCAAATATGCGACCGAGATTACCAAAGAGAAGAAGGATATGATCAATCTTCTGCGAACGCTGTCGGAAACGGCGACGCAGTTAGGGGCAGCTTCCGAAGAGTTGACTAGCACCGCGCTGCAGCTCTCGCGGAACTCGCAGCGAACGACTGACCAGTCGATCAATGCGGCGACTGCCAGCGAGGAAGTCGCCAAGGGTGTGCATGCGGTGGCCACCAACACCGAAGAGATGACCGCCTCCATCAAAGAGATTTCGAGAAATACCGCCTCCGGGTCGGATAAGACCAAGGAGAGTCTGAGAAAAGCCCAGGAAACGACGGCCATCATGAATCGTCTGGGCGAGAGCAGCAAGGAAATCGGGACGGTCATCAAAGTGATCAGTTCCATCGCGCAGCAGACCAACCTTCTCGCGCTCAACGCGACCATTGAAGCGGCGCGAGCCGGCGACGCTGGACGCGGGTTCGCAGTGGTTGCCAACGAAGTCAAAGAATTGGCCAAGCAGACCGCAAAAGCCACCGAGGAGATTTCTTCCAAAGTCAGCACTATCCAGGAAAACACGGATAGTGCCGTCACGGCGATCGGCTCGATCTCTAAAGCCGTCGAAGAGATCAATGGGATTTCGATCACCATCGCGTCCGCCGTCGAAGAACAGACCGCGACGACGAGTGAAGTGTCCCGCGTCGTAGCTGAATCGAGCAAAGCGGTCGAAAACATCTCATCGATTGTAAAAGAAGTGTCGGCCGCTGCAGGTCAGAGTTCGACCGGCGCCGCACAGCTTCTGGATGCCTCGAAGGGCTTGGCTCAGCTCGCCGTCCAGCTCAAAGAATTGGTCGCCAAGCTCGAAAGCAAATAGCGACGAGCTGAATCATGCACATAGAGACCTGGGAACCCGCGTTCCCGGGTTTTTTGTTTTTTGCGGTCTTCAGCAGCATCTTGGTTCAAGAAGCTCTTGGCGCCACCGCAACAAGCGCAGATGTGAAGGAAAGGCGCGAGAAGAATGGCGAGAGGGAGTCTATTTTTTGACCATGATGTTGAGCTGGGGATCGAACTTGCCGTTGATCCCGAGTCTGAGGCCTCCGCGGGGGCCCCGGACAACTTCCAGTTTGCTGGTGGGGAGCTGGGCTGCCTGCAAAAGCTCATGAATCGCTTTGCATGATGTATCGGCCCTTACCTTAAAGGTGACGAGGCCCTGAGCGCATTGGATGTGAAGGACATCGACCGTCGTGGCGGCCGTCAGCGAATCATCCACCCATTCGTCTTTATGTTCGCGACCTTTGATGAGGACTTCGAGTTTAGAAACCCATCCTTCCTTCAGTCTCGGCGGCTTGGGGGCGCTCGCTCCTGATGGGGGCAGATTGTCGTTACTCATCTCAGCTCCTCTTTGCGGCGTAATCCTTACGCAGAATCTTCACTCTCCGATGATACCATGCTTTCAGGAAGGAGGATATAAGGGGGTGGAGGCGTACCTTGGTCTCTTTACTGACTTTACGAGGCTTTTTTGGAAACATTTGGAGGGGGAAGACGCAGTTTCTTTGCTTTCAGATCTTTGGCGGCTAAGGTTAGACCTCCATCTGAGCCATCGATGAAGTGAGCATGCTTTTGGCCTTCAGCAGACTGAAAATGACAGGTCATCAATGCCGAGGACGACGCAAAGAGCCCATAGACAAGTTGCCCTTCGCTTTCCAGCCGATCGAGCAGTTCGCGCAGTTGAGTCTCCTCCTCCCGGGTCACGTCGATCACCATGCGGAGGGCGCTATCCATTTTCATCCAATCGGATTGCTGGAGCATAAATTTGTTGTACGTTGCAACATCGCCGATAACCGTCGTACGCAATTTGAAACGGAATAAAATGGTCGTAAAAAGATAGGCGATCAGTGCATCGGTGAGAGCCCTGATGGTATGCCACAGGCCGGAGGATCGCCGGTGGAGGCGAGCCTCCTTGATCCATTGGGTTCCGAGCCACGAGCGGCGTATATTGCCGAGCGAGAGAGGACTCAAGCGATCGATCTCTCCCGATCTTTTAATCACGTTGAAAATCTGCGCGAAGACCTTATCCTCGGCGGAAAAGTCGACGGTCGGTTCGATCACGATGCTGAGCACACGCCCGCGCACAGCTGCGAAGGGCATCAGACGACAGGAAAGTCCCTCGATGGCGGGCGCTTCGATGACGCTTGCGTTGTGAAGAGGTATCGTTTGCATGGTGTCTTTGATGCGCTTTTCCGCCAAAGCGATGCCATCACCTCTAAAGAAAGGCAAAACTTCGGTTTCTCCCCAATCGAGGAATCCAAAGCGGATCGTCGCCCCGTCTTTGACGATGTCAGATACCTGCAGGGCACCGAGACCGAGCTGCAGCTGAAAATTGTCGCGTGCCAGCACCTGGACCGCTTCGAGCAGCGCCTGGCAACGCTCGAGATCCGCATCGGCGACGAGGAAGGTAGCACCGTCGCCACCGAAAACGTAGGGGACCTGCCGCGCATCGAAACTATTCCGTATCGCGGCGACGCAGGCGGCGCCGATGAGATTGACCTCGCGGTATCGACCCTGACGGACGGCTTCGGTCGAGCCGCGGACATCGGCAAGCAGGATCCAGCTGGAGAGGGGGGCAGGTTCGGTCGCGACGATGCTGGCCAGTATTTCGTAATTCATGCGCTCAGTTTCCTTGTCCAAGGTCTTGAATCGCATCGGCAAGATCATCGACAAGATTAAGGAGATTTGTCTCGAGGAGCCCTAGGCAGATGGCTTGGCCGCTGGCCCGGGATCACCTCTATTCAAAGCCGAGCCAGGCATCAAAAGTTGAGACGAGCGGCGCTAAGCCGAGATCGAGGAATTGCGCAGCGTTGGCTTCGGTCTGGAACAGACGAGCGGGTACGCTGCGATTGCGAAAGCTCGCGGTCAACAGCCCGCGCGTGTTTTCTTCGTCAAAGCGAATAAGTAGCGCATAGTAAATATCTTTCTCTCGCCCTTTGCGCAGTTCCCAACGGACCTTGAAACACCGCCAGGTTTCCTCGCAGTTCACATTGGAGACGCGGACCTCCTTCAGTTCTTCCGGCGTATAGATCGGGCCTTTGATTTCGTCACAACGGAGTTGGCTTTCGAGCGCGGAGAGGTAGAGGCGGTGGTAATCGCTAAAAAAACTCAGAAGACCTTGGCATTCCTGTTCCTTAACCTGACTCAAAGCAAAGCTCGGGCTCTGAAACTCATCGAGGGGCACCGGAGTCGTTGCGATGCGACGCGCGGGAAGAATATGGACCTTGGCCTCGGGATCGTGGCAGGCGAGCAGAAGGGCAAAGAAGGGAAGGAGCCATAAAGCGCGCATGGGTAGTCCTAACTATCGGAATGTAATGATCAAAAGAGTGTTTAAGTCAGAGGAGAACCACTGAGATGTCTTTTTGGTCTATAGGACAGTTATTTTTCTTGGGCAAGGAAAGCTTTCAGAAAATCGGCGCGTTTCGCGTCAAACGGTCATAGATACGCCTGTGCTTTGAGCAGAAGGGTGGCTATTTGAGTGAAATCAAGCGAGGCCCTCGCTTTTTTAGCGAAGACAGTGCCATCTGCTGGTAAAAAGTGAAAGCAGGAGAGAGACTTGCGGCGTCAATGTGTAGCAGGATCTGGGCATCAAAGGGGATGGAATGGGCGACAGGACCACAGCGGTGAATCAAGAGATGCGAGAAAAGAAAGACGAGTGGTTTTGGGACAAACTCGATCAATATCTCGCCAAAGCTCAGCTCAAACAGAGTAAACAGAGAAACTTTATCATCGAAGAATTTTTACGTTTGAACACCCACGTCAGCGCTGAAGATCTCTATAGTCGACTCAAATCGAGTGAACATAACCCAGGACTTGCGACGGTCTATCGAACGCTCAATCTTTTGAAAGAAGCCGGGCTGGTCGACCAAAAACAGTTTTCGGATGGTAAAGCCGTTTTTGAGATCCTCGCTCCAGGCACGCATCACGATCATCTCATCTGTGTCGCTTGTCACAAGGTCATCGAGTTTGAAAATGATGAAATTGAGACTTTGCAAGAAGAGGTCGCAAAACGTTATGGTTTTCGGCTGACTCATCATTCGCTCGATTTATTTGGCTATTGCACGGAGTGCTGGAAGGCCCGCGCAGACTGAAATTCAGTTCGCATTTTTTTCCTCTTCTCCCTTAAATTAATTTTGCTCCCTCTATCATCTCGTCCTTGCTCATGAAGTTCGGCTTGGAGGCTCTCCCGCGAGGGCGCCTCTGTAGACAGGCTTCTGGGCATTGTTTACCATTAAAAAAGCAAATCATTTTCAGCATGATAACGAGTGTGACCTTCGCCCCACGTAGGCTGCTCGAGTATTGTGCTGAAATCGCCAGTAGGACCAAGGAGGGGGTCATGGTACTTCGTTTGCCGGCCACGCATTTGTCTTTTTTTAGGGTTTCAGTAGCAGTCTTTTTTTGCCTTTCAATCTTACCTTCCCTGTCCGACGGGCTCTATGCGCAAGCCCAGGAAATTGCTCCTCCCGCTTGGGAATGGCACGCTGTAAGCGGATCGAGCTGCCGCAATGGTAGCGAGGCCGGCTATTTTCTTCGCCGCAATGTTTTTGATCAACGTCTCCTGATCTACCTCGAAGGTGGAGGCGCTTGCTTCAATCCCCTCACCT
>CANJJY010000309.1 GCA_947474445.1 Oligoflexaceae bacterium | reverse complement strand
CTTCCGATCTCCACCAATTAGAACTCAATCAGGCGATTACGCAATCCCTGGCCGGTCGCACGGCCCTTCTCACACTTTACCCGCTCTCCATATCAGAATTGTCCGATGCAAAAATTGAAGAGAGCGTGGATGGCTATATCTATCGAGGCTTTCTGCCGGCCGTGCACGCAGAAAAGCTGGACCCTACCCGCTATTATCGAAACTATTTCCAGACCTATGTCGAACGTGATATTAGGCAGATGATCCAACTTAAGGACTTTGTCCTTTTCGAAACTTTTATGCGTCTTTGCGCAGGACGCATAGGTCAGCTGCTGAATATCAATTCGCTATCGAATGAAGTTGGGGTTTCATCACATACGATTAACAGCTGGTTATCGATATTAGAAGCTTCTTTTATTATCTACAGGCTGCAGCCCTTCCATGAAAATCTTGGAAAGAGATTAGTGAAATCCCCAAAGATCTATTTTATTGACGTCGGACTCGCAAGCTACCTGTTAGGAATTGAAAGCATTGAACAAACGAAACGAGATCCATTACGCGGACAATTATTTGAAAACTTAGTCGTCATTGAACTCGTAAAAGCTCGTAGCAACCAAGGTCTAGACCCTAATCTTTATTTTTATCGCGATAGTAATCAAAATGAAGTCGATGTTCTTTATCAAAGTGCCAGAAAATATCTGCCGATCGAAATAAAGTCTGCCTCTACTTTTCATCCATCATTTGCTAAAGGCATAGAATATCTTAACAAAATTGATTCAGGGAAATTTGTAAAAGGCGCTGTTATTTACACCGGAGATATGCTGCCGGAACTTGAACATGCATCTGTTGTTAATTTCCGCAAAGCTGCAGAGCTGATTTGAACAAATCCCGAAGTAAAAGATATCCTTACTTAATTGCAGCAGCTTTTCTGCTCTATGGATCTCTTGCCATAAGGGCTATTTCATATTCACACGAAATGTATCAAGGTTTATGTCCCCAGACACATTGTCCAACAAGGGCGGAACGGCAAAGATAACAACGACAGGTGTACTTTGATTCCCAAAAAGATTCGTTCCACCTTTGAAATGGACGTTTCTTAGTATCACCCGACTATCAAATGTGCAGTCTTCAAAATCGACGAACTTTTCAAAAACACAGTTTTCGATGACAATGGGTTCATGATTGTGGCCTCCCGATTGCCAAGAAACTTCGCAGCGGATTATACAGTCATGGATGTGCAACCCTCCCAGGCAATACATCCCGAACACGTCAAAGTCGACAATCGTGCATTTCTTGATTTCGATTTTTTTGCTGAAGTGAACCATCGACGCATTGAAAGATAAGGCATCATCACCTTCTAAAAGCAACGATGTGTGCGTGTCATCTTTATATACATAATGCATAGCTTCTCCAATCAAGGAATAAACGCTGTACTCAATTTAGCGATGCCGTCAATGACATTGCCGCGAATTGTAACATCAACTCCTTTAACGGTTACTACAACTTCCTTGAATACCCCTTGGATCTTCCCGGAATCTGCCAACGCTTGTGCTGCGCTCTCCAGGGATTTGAAAGCACCAACACTGTCTCCTGCAAATTTCTCCAGAAAACCTTTGAGATTGTGTTTCGCTAAGCTGCCGGATCCGAATATGTGGTTAGCGCCGTTGCTGACACGAGAAATATCTTTAGCCGGAACATTCCATTTCTTCGCAGAGTCCCAAAAATTAACCGCCCCAGTTTCAACCCCCTCAAGCAAAGGCTTTCGAATAAAATCACGAATCGACAAAAACAACCGCGAAAGATTAACCCCACTTAAATCAACCCCACCCAATCTCCGTGCAGCACTCACACCGCCATTCACCAAAACCCCGCCAGACACTCCTCCTGCAATCTCCGCCGCGAGATTAAGTATACCCGCAAGATCATTCTGCTCCAAATAGCCGCGAGTCATCTTCTCAATATCTTCAGCCCGGTACCCGTAAGGACCATTTTTTGCCGCTGCCCCAATATCCTCATACTTAAGTCTTCCATCCCGAACCTCAGCTGCAAGCGACGACGCTCGATGTTCGACAGGAGAGGCTGATCCCAGCCTATCGGCAGTAAGCAGACCATCGACAAAGCTCTCGATCGGTTCGGCACTATGGGAGAAATATTGGGCGACGGTCTCAACCTGATAGCCACCTTTCGACTGATCATCATCTTTTTTCTCCTTCTCCTCATCGACCTTTTTATCGGAAGGGACTTCCTTCCCGGGATTGACTACTTTCGCTCCGGTGATAACCGCATGACCTTCCCCGAACATGGCGATTTTATCGAGATCAAATCGCGAGCTGCAGTTCTGAATATAAGAATTCTCCAGGCGCTCTATAAGCTTTATGAACAAAGCATCAGAGATTTGTTTGATCTCGACTATATATTTGTCCTCTACCTTGCCTTCCTCATCTAAGATGGGCCAGTGACCAAGCTGAGAAAGAATCGCGTCGTGAGAGATAACCATGTATTTCGATCGAAGCTTACTAAAATGATCTGGTTTATAGTTCCCGCAAAGATCCGGTATCTTGGTGATAAAATAATCTTCATCAGTCGAGTGGTTCGCCGGTTCGGGATCATATGTGGTCCAGAGTGGATTTGGGCCAAAGTTATTCGGATGGCTTAGATTCGAAGTGCTGTTTGGACTCGCGTCGGCTGGATTTTGGAATGTGGTATAAAGCGATTGGCTTGTCTTTTTTTGGCACTGGGTTTTCTTTGCGCGCGCCAATCCCAAAATTTCTGCATCGATCGCGGGAGGAGAATTTTCGGGGACACTGTACGCTGGGACTTGATAGGGAAGAATTTTCTCTGGATTATCGATACCAACGAATGTTCCAGGTTGGTAATTAATGTTAGGTTGAGAGGAAAACAGAAAAGGATCGCCACCCGATAGATTCTGAAGATTATCTTCAAGGCCGAGTTCTATGAAATGCTGCGAAGACGGCAGTTTCGGATAAGGAATCCGCAATTTGGGGACATTATTTCCCAGACCAATAGATAGATTTCTGCCGTTTCCTATCCCCTCGAAGGAATTGTAAAGAGAGGAAGGATCGTTTGCCTTGCCTTCACAGTTAAAGTCTTCAAAAATTTGGCGGGCCTGCTTCTCACAGCTTACGCTCCCAACTGGGTCATAAGTAGCGATCAATTGAAATCCAGTGGCCTTCATCTTGCGACAAGGCGCGCTGCAATATGTCTGCGTAAACGTGTGCACGTCACTCTTCAAGGACGATTTGATCAAATCATTTTCTCTGACTTCATCGCTATCTAAGCAACTCCTATCACGCTCTCCCTCCTCGCCTTCTCTGAGCAGCGTCGCTTCGTAGCTGGCGAGTTCGATGCCGATGGAATTGAGATAGCTCAGATAGTCTGCGAAGAGACCGCGCTGAATTTCTTTCAACTCACTTTCTGACTTGCCCCCTAATGGATCACTGTCCAGAATTTTTTGAGCGACTGTTTCCCAAACGGGATGGGTGAGTGGACCAAAGTTTGCTCCCGCAAGGTCTAAGGATCCAAAGAGTGGCTCGGCTTGGATTGGAGGGATGACGAGCAGAAGAGTCAGAAATGAAGTCAATATTTTCTGTAGCCATGAAACAGAATTTCGCATGATTGCCTCAACGATGCTTACCATAAATTCGCGATAACTCGTCTGTATATGATGGCATAGAGGAGTTCAACTCAAACCAGTCAAAAAGCGTACTCAAAGCAGGAGATGAGATCACGCGGCATCGAGCAAAAACAGGCAAATGTCGGTACCGGCAGCGGAATTCCACCTCTTCCCCTCCTGTTGCAGAGGGTCAAGCCTTGTCAGAGCCGCATATTTCACGTATGAACCAGCGAGGCCGCAGACTGCTGCCCTTGCCGAGGTATTTTATGGACGTTCGATATGTAACCAGCGCCCTCCAGGCGGAGCATCTTCCCACTTTTGATTTTCCTGAAGTCGCCTTCGTCGGCCGCTCAAACGTAGGCAAATCAAGTCTGATCAACGCTGTTCTCAATCATAACAAGCTCGCGCGTCATGGCCGCACGCCTGGTCAAACGCAGATGATCAATTTCTTCTCTATCGCGCAAAAGCTGATCCTCGCCGATCTCCCTGGCTACGGCTTCAGCGCTATCAATAAAGATGTCGCCGCCCAGTGGCAGCCTCTGGTGAGTGCCTACATCGAAAGACCGCAGATCAAAGAATTCTTGTTCCTCGTCGACAGCCGCCGCGAACTCACCGACGAAGATTGGGATCTCGCTTTTCTTCTCGGTCGCAACCTGCCGCTCTACATTCTCCTGACGAAAAGCGACAAGCTTTCCCGTCAAGCCGTGCAGACGCGTATCAAAAAGTTGCGGGAAGAAGTGACAGCGAAGGGAGTGGAGGTCAAGCAGATCAGAGCGGTTTCAAGCTTAAACAAAGAAGGCATCGACGCTTTGCGCGCCGACCTGCTCGCCCATATGCCGGAGAGCGTTCCCAGCCAGATCGTGACAGATCACCATCAGTCGATCTGAGCCTGCTTTTTCATAACCTTTTGGCAGACATACCAGAGCTCTGCCTTCTCTTCGAGATGATTCATCAGCGTTCCCAGCCGGTGGGAGAGCACCCCGACCAGTTCCCTGGGGTCGATTTCCTTATCACTCAGATGGCGGATCAAGACTTCATCGATTTCGTCGGCCATCCGCACCAACTTATGGGTCACTTGCTCGGTCTTCTGCTCGGGTCGAGTCTTGAATTCCAGTAGCTTACCCATCAAAATCTCCTTTTGCTCCGCCTCAGGCGGACGCGCAAAGCAAACAAGAATAAGAATAAACCAATCAGAACAGGGGCTTTCCCGGCCACTAACATCATTGCATGAGCTCCGAGGAAGGCCGGCCTTCCCCGATAACTTCCTTATCGGCTCAAACCCCTCCGCTGCATTAACTATACCAAATATTCGCTTTAAGATTCATCGTTTATTGGTGTAAGTTTCCCCTTCATTTTGAAGAGCAGCAGCTTGTACAGGCCTGCAGCGGGAGAAGTATCCATGTCGACATCCTTTGATCTCGTGGTGATAGGTTCAGGACCCGGCGGCGAAGTCGGCGCCATCAAAGCCGCCCAGTTGGGCTTGAAGGTAGCCTTGATCGAAAAAGCTGAACACCTTGGTGGCACTTGCCTCAACTGGGGCTGTATCCCGACCAAAGCTCTGCTCCAAGCAGCAAAAACTTGGGACAAGTTGCAGCATGTCGAAGAGCAAGGCTTCTCGATAGGCAAGCCATCCTTCGATTGGAAGCGCATTCTCGAGCGCAAAGAGAAAATCGTCGACCAACAGCGCAAGGGTCTGCGCTTTCTCATGAAGAAAAATAATATCACCGTCTTCGAGGGCCACGGTCGCCTCGAGAGTAAAACCTCGGTGTCCGTCACGGACAAGGCGGGCAAAGCCACCGTTCTGCAAACCAAGTTCGTTCTGCTCGCGACCGGCTCGCGCGTGAAGGAGCTGCCCTTCGCCCGTTCGAACGCCAAAAACATCTTGAACTCCGATCACGTCCTGTCGATCGATCATATCCCGCAGACGATGGCTGTGGTCGGCGGCGGCG
>CANJJY010000308.1 GCA_947474445.1 Oligoflexaceae bacterium | reverse complement strand
GTCACGTAGACGAGCCAGGATGCGCGGTGATGAAAGCCGTCGCTGAAGGTACGATCAGTGAGAGACGGCATCGTTCCTACAAAGGGATTCTCTTGGGAGAATCAGGGCGAGAAGGACGAACGCGCGATGATGGAAATGAAGATACATAAAGATCTATAGGGGGATTTATGAGTTATTCTTTTGCAGATACGGAAGAACTGTCTTTACTTCGTCAAACTGTGCGCGCCTTCGCCGAAAAAGAAATTGGGCCACGCGCTTTCGAACTCGATGAAAAAGAAGAGTTTTCGTATGAACTCACCAAGAAAATGGGTGAACTTGGCTTATTTGGAACCATCGTACCGACCACCTATGGTGGGCAGGGGATGGATTACCTAGCTTATGTGATTGCCGTCGAAGAGCTGGCTCGCGTCGATGGCTCGCATGCGGCGACGATTGCTGCCCACAATAGTCTCGGAGTGGGGCCTCTCTATTACTTCGGTAACGAAGAACAAAAGAAGACCTATATCCCTTCGCTCTGCACAGGTCAGGGATTGTGGGCCTTCGGTCTCACCGAGGCCGAAGCAGGAAGCGACGCCCAGGCGAGTCAGACACGGGCTGTATATGATGCGGCCAAAGACCAGTGGACGATCAGCGGATCAAAAATCTGGATTACCAATAGTGCGACGTCCCTGACGGAAGGCATTACCGTTCAAGCCGTCACGGGTAAGCGCAGCGATGGGCGGAGTGAACTCAGCTGTTTTATCGTTCCCTCCGACGCTCCGGGCCTGACCCGAAAAGAGATGCATGGTAAAATGATGTGGCGAGCCTCCAATACCGGCGAGCTCTACTTCGATCAGGTCAAGGTTCCCGCCCGCAATATGCTCGGCACCAAAGGCCAGGGATTCAAGATCATGATGGAGACGCTCGATAACGGCCGTCTCTCGATCGGCGCTATGGGCCTTGGCCTCGCGAAGGGCGCTCTCGATCTCACGCTCGCTTACGCTCAGGAGCGGAAGACTTTTGGCGTTCCCATCGCGAAACATCAGGCGGTGGCTTTTAAACTCGCTGAAATGGCGACCAGGATCGAAGCTGCGGAAGGATTGCTTTACAAAGCGGCTTGGCTCAAACAAAACGATAAGCCCTTTCAAAAACACGCTGCCATGGCCAAGCTCTACTGTTCAGAGGTGGCTGAGTACTGCGCGCGGGAAGGTCAACAAACCTTTGGGGGTTACGGTTTGATGAAAGAATATCCGATCGAACGTCATTACCGCGATGCCGCGCTTCTTCGCATCGGCGAAGGCACGAGTGAAATCCAGCGTTTGGTCATCTCCCGCTATCTGGGTTGCTAATGGGCAAGCTGTGGCGATGGCCGCTGGTCCTTATGTGCCTTCAATTGAGCAGCTGCACGCTGCTTGGATTTGAGGCGCCCGATCGTTACGATGGCCGCAGCTTTACAATCATGAACCTCAATCTGTTCAATCAGCGCATCGCCTCAAACATGTCGCAAAAGAATTGGAAAGGCGATTGGTTGTTCCGTCGCGAGCGCCTCGAGCTGATCGACGAGCAGCTCCGTATCTCGCGACCTGACATCGTCGTCTTTCAAGAACTGCTCACGAGGCGGGGTAGTCCGAGCGAATCGGATATTAATATCCTCAGCTACGGTGCCCTAGAAGGCTATGAGTGGGACGCTGATCTAGTTACGCAGTATAAAGACTCGCAGGAAATGCAGTATCAAGCTGCTGCCGTCGGACTGCCGGTCAAGCTTGCTGATAAAGAACAGTTTACCAAAAAACACTGGGGAATCGGGGTCGAAGGCTTTATGAGCTTTTCCCTGTTGGAACTCGACCAGAATCCTATTCTACTCATCAATCTTGCGATGCCGCAAAATGTCCAAAAAGTGGACTATTGGTATAAGTTCGTTCGCACCGAGCTGCGGGAACTCATGACGAATCTCCAGGTCTGTCGCCAGCGATTGATTATTGCCGGCTATGTCCCAGGTGGCCTCGCTTGGGAAGGTTACAGTGAATTTTTAAATGAATTCGAACTTAAAGATACGGCGAGCGGATACTGCGAGGCGGCTTCCGACTGTCTCACGAGCAGCAATCTCAACGATCTTTTTATGAGCACTTCACAGGGGCAAAGCCCCTCGCACTCAGAACGCATCCTTGTTCACAAAGACGCCATCGTCAACAGCAGTACGGTCGTCATGAATAAGATGAGAGACAAAACGATCTATGGCGGCGCCTATGGGCAGCAGCGACTGTGGGCGAGTCGCGTCTTTGGTTGGCTGTCCGAGTTGCGTTTGGCTCAATGCCCGAACAAGCCGCAGAACTGATTTAGAACCTGTCTCAAAAAGGCGATCTCTTCGTTGCTTGTCAGAAAAAAATCCTCATTTACCGGATGTAAACTCCGGTTTTTTTCTTCCGCGCGCCTTGATATCCCCTTTTTGAGACAGGCTCTAATATGAATAACCAAGACTCAGAGTGCTCTCCCAGCCGTGAAGTCGATTGGTTTTCGTTCCGCGCCAGCGGAGCACGTGAAATTCTAAAGGAAAATGCGGCGTGATGAAGAGCCAGAGCGAAGTACTGAGGCCGACGCTGATATCTGTCGAATAATCCGGATCTTTCACGAGGGGCAGTGAAATCCGCGAGGTTGGAATCACATAGGCCCACTCCGTCCCAATTAAGGCGTAGAGGGGGTGATAGAGCCTGAAGATGCGGCGTGTATGATTGGAAAACGTCAGAAGTGAAAGAGCCTGATCATCTTTTCGTATAAAAGATTTGACCCGATATCCCATGCCGGCAATCCAATAATCTCCAAAATGCCGACTGTAAGACACGCCGTAGCTCAAGCGACCAGCGCGTAGCTCATCTTTATTGGGTTGGGCGGGTTTGTCGCGGGTCATTTGCGCAAAAATGTAGTCGTCTGGATAATCAGTGGGAAGAGTTTCCTTACGATCGTAAAGACTGTCCTGCGCTGACGCTCGTGGGCTCAGCATGATCACGCTGATGGCTAAAAGCCACAGGAAATGCTTTTGCTGACTCAGTCGATCCATCCTCTGGTTTCCTTCGTCTCTCAGCCGTTTGAGGTCGCCCTATCCTCTCAGTTTTCATGATAGTTATCAAATATTTTAGGAATCACTCGCTCCTTATCGGGCAAGAGGGTCGGGGAAGGGGAGCATTGCTGCCGAGCCAGGCGATGCCCGTCACTGGACGAATCCGGGTCGGATCGTTAGACTGGAAGATGGGGTGACTCTAGCGAGTGAACTTCTCAGGACTTGATCGCCTTACAGAGGATCAGGTATTGCAGACAAGGACCCGGTGTGGAACAAACTAACCAAGAGTCGACTTCAAAAATCACCAATCCGGTGCGGATCGGGCGCATTATTGCCAAAATGTGTTCAGGTCACATGCAGGTGTTGATTCGAACCAAGGAAAGTACCAAGCTGGGTATCCGTGCGGCTTTCATGCAGCTTGACCCCATTGATAACCCGCTCGTGATTTTTGACAAAATCTCAGATCTAGGACTGGAAAAGCTGAAGGTTGGTCAACTGATCAAAGTCGAAGTGATTGGAATGCCTTCCAAAGTGATATTCGTCACGGAAGTGAAAGCCAAAGGAACTGAACAGATCAGCTGTAGTATCCCCACCTCTCTGGTCAGCATGGAGCGTCGGCAGAATTCGCGTTTTCGCGTCGTCCCTGCGGCCATGTCGTTCATCAGTTTTAGCGTTTGGCAAGCGGACAAAGAGGATAGAGGATCGCCTCCATTCTTTGATACCTATCTTAATCTTGCGGGTTGGATCCCCGTGGTTGATATCAGCGTCGGTGGCGTCTGTATCCAGAGTCCCTTTCCCTCATTTCTCAATCATCTCGAAACAATCGAGGTCGATCCCAAGGCGCGCTTGCATCTGCCGATGAGTCCGCCGATGTCCTTTCAAGCGGCGATTCGATGGAAGCGGCGGATTCGCAACCGCATCATCGAGGACGAAAATGAACGCTATCAATCGGATTTTCGTCTGGGGATAGAATTTGGTGAGCTCCAAGACGATCAGAGAAATAAAATTCGCCAGTATCTCAGGCAACTGAGTATGGCTGAAGCTATTTAGACAGATTTATTGGCCAATGGTGGCTGCACCGAGGGGGTTTTATGCCGCGCATTCTCATCTTAGCCTTTGCGCTGGCTTGCTCAGGCTGCCAAATGTGGGCGAAATGGACGGGCGGGGACAAACCGTCTGAAGTCGTCGAGCCAGAAGTAGGCTCTGAGGCTCCCGCCAATCCCGATCCATCAGCAGGCGCTGAGGCGAGTCCGGTGGCGGCCCCATCTGCGGCGGCGACTCCTAACGGGGGCAAATCTCAGCGCCGCCCTTCCAACCCTGTTCCTCCCGTCGTTCATAACAACGATCTCGAGCTGAAATTCGCCAAACTTTGGGCCCGCGTAGATGAGCTAGAAAATCAGCAGATCGAGCAGAAAGAGCGCATGAAACTGCTGGAAAAAGGACTGATGCTTGGCATCATCCCCGATGAGTTGAAAAACCCCCGGAAAACTCCGCGGGCAGAAAAGGCTATGGATCTTTTAGATGAAGACGATGAACTTAAGCCCAAGGACAAGGGTAAAGATAAGGATAAGGATAAGGAAAAGGCTGCACCCGTGGCGGAAAAGCTGCCTGTGCCAGTCGAAAAGAATCGAGATGCCGGTGCCTACAGAAGATTACTGGAGCAGGCGCAGGAAAAATTCAATGCAGCTCAGTACGGGCAGGCGATAGTTCTTTTTAATAGCGTATCAGAGCAGTTTGATGACAGCGTAACCGAAGGCAGTCAGCACTATTGGATAGGGCTCAGCTGGTTTTACCTCAAAGAATACCAATTGGCCGAACAGAGCTTCAAAACCTTAACGGAACATTTTTCGCAAAATTCATGGAGCGCTCATGCTCGCTTTTATCAGGCTAAAATCGATCTGAACCGCGGCATGTCCCAACGAGCCCTCGCACAGTTTCAGCTCTTGATGGAAGAATTTGCCAATCAGGATTTGGGTGAGATGGCCCGCATGGAAGTTAAACGGATGAAGGAGAAGCTGTGAGGGCGATCTCCGGACTCGTGATGGGCGTATTTATCGCTGGACTCGCGCTGGCTCAGGGTGGTGAACCATCGCTAGAAGACCTTGAGCAGATGGGTGGTGAGCTCAATTCTGTACCCGTAACCGAACCGATAGATTCCGGCTCTCCTGCCGTCGATCCGGGGATTCCCGCCGCACCTTTGCCTGCGGTCACACCAGCTTCGAATGCGCCCGTCGGTGAAGAGATTGATCTTCGGACGCACGTAAAAAAGGTGAGCGAACCCAATCTATTCGCTGGAGCTGCACCCGTGCCAGGAACCTTGCGGGCTTTGGCGATGGGCGAGGCACCTGAAGAATACGAGGTTCAGGAGGGCGACAACCTCTACGATATCTGCGATCAATTGCTCGACGAGCCGGATTACTGGCCAAAACTCTGGTCTTTGAATCCGTCCATTGCGAACCCGCACTTTGTTTATCCAGGTCTCAAATTGAAATTTTATGCAGGTGACACCGAAAATCCGCCTTTTCTAAGAGT
>CANJJY010000307.1 GCA_947474445.1 Oligoflexaceae bacterium | reverse complement strand
TCCTGCCTCAAGGTTGATCATTAGATTATACCTTTTAAAGGGGACGCAGTCCCGCTCGGGGACAGGGATGCAGCGGCGAGAGAAATTTGACTAAAACTCAAAAGAGCGCGTTCGCATCCAAGACTACCACCGCTTAAGCCCATCGCTCCCCGCGTTTCCCTCTGAATAGTCTATAATAGTGAGAACCACTTCGACCCCATTTGAGACTTTCACATCAGAGGATAGCCATGCAACGAGCACCCGTGTCGCTTGCTTTTACGGAAGACATGCACGGCTTTTGCGCCCTGCCCGACCAAGATCCCAGCTTTGGCCGCGACGAGCAAGCGAGCTATGAATCCTCCTTTCGAAAAGGTGAGGCCCTCGGTGCCGCGCTTCGCTTCCGCCTGACGATAGAAATCCCCGATATCGAACAATTCGTGCATGATCCGCAGCTGAAAGCCAAGGCGATAGGTAAAGTCATCGGCGATAAGGTCGGCGGAGATATGACGGTCGAGGATGGGACCTTCAACCTCTTTCTCAAACCCCAGAGCGATCAGGCCGCGACCATAGCCAGGGAAATGCATTACACCCTCTACCTGAGAGATACCGGGGGAAAACCCTGGACCTTCTACGGATATAAAACCGTGCGCGACGGGGCGATGGATGAAGTCTGGCATCAGACGACCACGCTCTACACCCGTCTCTGGTCGGGCCACAGCGCCCAGGCCCCCGCGACGATCGCCGCGCAAGGCATTCTGCATCTGACGACGGAAGACTTTGCGCGGCAGCTGACCACCTTTCGCAGTTCGGGCGTGACCCTCCTCGATCGGGCTCGCGCTCTGACTCTGTTCGGCGGCGCCTTCATGGGCCAACTGTGGGAGGCCTACGCACCAGGCTTTTTGCGCTCGGAACCGGAACTTTGGGCGAACGTCCCCATCCCCGTGCGCAGTGAAGCGGGCGTGTCGGGCGCTACCATTTCCCAATATAATTTTGATACCGCTGATGGACTCAGCCTGCAGTGGCAGCGGTTTCAGCGTGGAGAATCGCGCGATGTCGTCATCCTTTTGCATGGACTGACCACCTCGACCGACATGTTCATCATGCCTGAACACTATAATCTCGTGAGCTATCTGCACGATCATGGCTTCCCCGATGTCTGGTCTCTCGACTGGCGCGGCAGCGGTCGCTTCACCTATAATCTCGAGCCCCATCGCTTCAGCATCGATGACGTCGCCGCCTACGATATCCCGGCGGCGATAGCTCGCCTGCGTACGGTCATCGGCAAAGACGTACGCCTGCATATCATCGCTCATTGCGTCGGCGCGATCAGTACAATGGTGAGTCTCAGTCTGCAATCGATCGATGGCTTGGCGTCGGTGGTGATCAACAGCGTCGGCCTCACGCCGCGCGTCGGAACCTGGTCGGGCCTCAAACTCAAATTCGCGCCCTTTTTCGTCGAAAAAGTTCTTCGTTATCCCTACGTGAGTCCGCGCATGCCGCAGTTCCCCGGCTTTTCACTCGGCAAGTGGCTGGTCCCCGTCCTTCGGCTCTTTCATCGCGAATGCCGCGACCCCGCTTGCCATTTCATCAGCTTCATGTGGGGCAGCGGTCATCCCGCAGCCTACGAACATCACAACATGAGCGTGCTGACTCACAGTCGACTGGCCGATCTCTTCGGTGGCACCTCGATGAACTTCTATCGCCATATTGCTCGCATGGTCGGACGGGGTGAAGCCTGTCCTTATAAAACCAAACTCAAAGGTTTTGAAAGCCTGCCTCCCTCCTATCTCGATGCCTACTGCCAGAGGCAGCAACCGCGGACGCTGCTGATCAGCGGAGGATCCAATCACATTTTCCCTGGTGCCAACCAGCATCTCGCCGCTGAATTGAAGCGGCGGCAGGCGAAGGTCGATGTCAGCTACTGGGAAATTCCCTCCTACGGCCATCAGGATGTGTTCATGGGCCAGCATGCGGCGCGCGATGTCTTTCCGCGCCTCATCGCCTTTATTCAAAACAAAGGAGGGGTGGCTTAATGTATGAAGCTCTAGTCATTGGCACCGGCTTTGGCGGTGGGGTTCTGTCTGCGCGTTTGGCCAAACGATGGCCCGGTCAGATCCTGGTGGTTGAACGCGGCAAACGCTATGGCTTTGGCAGCTTTCCCCGCAGTCCGCATGAGATGGCGAGAAACTTCTATCAGCAGCCCGGCGATGGTCACCGGCGCCCCAAATTTGTGACCGCCGTGAATTCTACGGGTCTGTTCGACATTCGGAGCTACGATCACATCGATGTCGTCCTAGCCGCAGGCCTCGGGGGCGGTTCGCTGATCTATGCCAACGTCTTCCTCGAACCACCGCCGCAGGTCTTCGATGAGAGATGGCCATCGACCTGCAAGAAAAATGACCTGGAACGTTATTATGCGGTCGCCAAAAAAGTCCTGGGTGCGCGGCCTGTGCCCATCGACGAGAATGATCCGCGCCGTCGTCTCACGCGCACCCAGTACTTTCAAAAAGCGGCGGCAGCCATGGGTCGCAAGTCCGAATTGGTGCCTATCATGGTGCATTTCGGCAACGATCACGAGCGCCCCTTGGCGCCAGGGCTGCAGGAAGTCAATCGGCACGGCGCGCTGCAATCGTCATGCATCTATTGCGCCGAATGCGATATTGGCTGCAACGTCCAATCAAAGAATTCAACCGATCACAATTATCTCTTCGTCGCTGAGAAGAAACATGGCGCCACCATTCTCACCGAACATGAGGCGCGCTCCATCGCTCCGCTCAATGCCGCAGGACAGATCGATCCGAGCGCTGACGGTCGCTTTGGTTACGCCGTCACCGTCGTCGATCTCCAGCAGAAAACCACCGAGCTCATCAAGACCAAAAGGGTGATCGTCGCGGCTGGTACGCTCGGAACCAACGAACTGCTTTTGCGCTGCAAAGATCAACTGAAGACGCTGCCGCGCGTCAGTTCGCAGCTCGGTTCCGGCTTTTCTGGCAACGGTGATTTCCTCTCGTTCATCGTCGATGCCAAGGAGCCGGCCGATCCCAACTACGGGCCCGTCATCACGCAGCGCATCGACTTTAATCTCTATGATCGCTTCGACAAAGATCGCGCCTTCGTCATGCAGGACGCGTCCTATCCGAATATTCTCGCTTGGTTTATCGAAGGACAAAAGCCGGGCATCCTCAAACTCCAGGCGATCTGGGATGGAGTTCTGAGCTTTGTCCGTACCATCGTGCGAAGTCCGATGATGGGCCGCATGGGAGGCGTGATCAGCCGCTTTTTGGGGCAGGATCTGTCCTATAAAGCCAGCGTTCACCTTTGCATGGGCCTCGATCGCAGCGACGGGCGTCTCGGCATCGACAAGGAAGGACGCTTTGGCATTCACTGGCCCTACAAGAACAGTCTGTCTCTCTATCAAGCGATCGATAAAGCGGTTAAGCAATTCCGCACCGCCGTCGGCGGTCGCCTCATGTTTCACATGCCGACCTGGGGTTGGCCTCTGCGGCGCAACGTAACCGTTCATCCCTTAGGCGGCTGCGCCTTGAGCGAAGACCCCACGCGCGGCGTGACCGATGCGGCACCGTCTCGATTCGGTGCCGTACACGGCTATGAACATCTCTTCGTGGCCGATGGGAGTCTCTTTCCCTCGGCGGTTGGAGCCAATCCAGCGGCGACGATCGCGGCGCTGGCCGAACGCGTCGCCGAGGGTATTACTGGTCTTCCGCCGACCGAAGATCTTTAACGAGCGTGGAGAGGGGTCATCAGCACCATGCAAATAGATTTTCATCACACGGTCACCTATCTCATGGCGCGCTTGGCTGGCTTTGAGCATGATCCGGCCCGCATCATCGCGCATAGCGCTCAGTATGTCGACGACGCCACGGGACAAGGGCCCATCTTTTTCAATAACAATGCCATCTACGATCACATCGCATCGGCTCACAAGATGGTCGACTACCGCAACTTCCGCGCTCTCGCCAATCATCGTGTATGGATTCCTTTTCACTTCCTCCCAAGCGGCGAAGGACAGGGCGCCCTACCCGAGAGTGGCGAAGATTTCCTGGATCGACTGGTGTGTCGACCCAATAGTGTAGTCGCTCAAACGATGGTATCGGCCTGCATCCGCGACCGCGCGGAGCCCTGGGCGCTCCACCGACTCGGCATCACCATGCACGTCTATGCAGATACCTGGGCGCATCAAGGCTTTGTCGGTATCGACTCGGAGCGCAATCGCGTCGCGAGCATCCTCGATTTTTCCGGTTCGACCGACCTGGAAAAGAATGCTTATGTCCGCCGCTACTTCAAAGGCAGCTGGTGGGAGATCCTCAAAAATAAATGCATGTCTTGGTTTATCGAAGAGGTCTCACCCGTGGGTCACGGGGCTGTTCTCAGCTTTCCCGATCGTCCCTTTCTGCAGTGGCGTTACCGCGACTGGCGCGATCAAGAGGTATCAAGAGATAATCCGAGTGATTTTCTAGCTGCCGCTACGCACATGCATCAGGCTCTCTATCGCTTTCGCGTCGGCGACGACAAGGCCACTCCTCCCCCGCTGGAGGCAGCCCATCTCGCGACGATCGATTCTCACTTTCGCACCTTCACGGACGAGGACGGCACCGCCCGTCATCGCCTATGGCTGCTCGCGCTGGAGAAAGGTCTCTGTGGTCTCCCTCCCGTGCAGCTCACCTATGCCGAACGCGGTGCGACTTCTTGGAAGGAGCTCGCACTCGGCACCTCCGACGAGACGCCAGCGAGCGGAACCGAGGCCGTCTGGTCGAAAGATTTCCCTCAATCCGATTGGAAGCTCTTTCACGACGCCTTGCAACGCCATCGTCAGGTCGTTCTCAGCGAAGTCCTGCCGCGGCACGGGATAATTGCGGCTTAAGCGCGGCTTCTATCTCCCCTCCATCTTTAAGGAATCATCAAAGGCCCGGCTTTCGCCTCAGGTTCCCCCTTGTTCCAGCCGATAAGAGAATGCACGTTCGGAGTTCATTCTTTACGGGGAGTAAGTATGCGAAGCCGCCTTGCCTTTCTCAGTCTTCTCGCGATGGCTGCGATGAGCTGTCAGGAAAAAAAGAATGTCATCCAAACCACAACACCAGCCGTCGAAGAAGAAGACCAAGAAAGCGACGCCGCAGCGACCAATAAACCTGGCAAGAAAGAAGTGACCACGGGCGCGAATGAAGCCGACGAGACCGCCGCCGCCGAATCCGTTCCGGTCGTGAAGCCAAGCCTCGTGGGATCCTACAAATCAAATTGCTTTCCGTCGACGCAACCAGCCAATTCTCTTGTTTATTTCGCTATTTTTTCCAGCACCACCGCCACTTTCTTCGGCAACGTCTATTCCGATCCGCAGTGCCTGACCCTCGTCGGAACAGTTCGAAACGACTGGACTTACGTCATCACCGATCCCAGCAAGATTGTTCCCGGTGCTTTCAACTATGACCTCATTCTCACCGCCAGCAGTTCGGCAGACCCGATAGGGCTTCGCTCCTATTCTATTTTTAAATTTGATGGTCCCGATCACCTGCTCGTCGGTGGCGACGATAATGCCGGCAACGATAGCAAAACGGAAACCACGCGGTTTCCCAAAATTA
>CANJJY010000306.1 GCA_947474445.1 Oligoflexaceae bacterium | reverse complement strand
CGATAATTTCTGTGCAAAGATTGGAGAGATGCACGACGTTTTGGGGATTTTGCCCGGTTTGATTGCATTTATTGTTTGAAGCATCTTTAAAGGTCATCCAACCATTGCCCGTCTGCGCTAGCGTTTTCATCATGGCTGCGTAAAGTTCACGTGCAGGCAGTTGATGGCGGGCCATGCCTTCGCGCTCAGCTGCAAGATAAGCCTCTTCAAAGGCAGCACCAAAGAGATCGGGAAGATGAGGGACATCGGCAGGATCAAAGAGCGACCAAGCCTCATCACTTTCAACCCGCCGCATAAAAAGATCGGGAATCCAATTGGCTAGATTTAAATTGTGCGTGCGACGTGATTCGTCACCCGTGTTTTCGCGCAGCTGGAGAAAATCAAGGATGTCTGCATGCCACGTCTCAAGATAGATACAGGCCGCTCCTTTGCGCTTCCCACCTTGATTGACAGCTGAAACAGAAGAATCCAGAGTCTTGAGAAAAGGTATGATGCCGTTTGACTTGCCATTTGTGCCGCGAATCAAAGAGCCACGCGCGCGGATGCGGTGATAAGCCAAGCCAATGCCACCCGCAAACTTTGACAAAAGAGCCACGTCTTTGTAGCGATCGTAGATCGACTCGAGACTATCTTGAGGCGAATCAAGCAGATAGCAGGAAGACATCTGGGAGCGGCGAGTTCCTGAATTGAAAAGCGTCGGCGTGCTCGGCATATATTCGAAGGACGAGATCAGATCATAAAACTCAATGGCTTCGGCGACGCTTTGAGCGAGACCACAAGCGACGCGCAAAAAGAAAAATTGTGGGGTTTCAAACACATGACGCTTCTCGGGATCCTTGAGAAGGTAACGGTCATAAACGGTGCGAAGACCGAAGTATTCAAAAAGTTCAGATCGGCGTGGATCGATGGCTCGGTCTAATTGTTCTTGATGTTCGAGTACGAAATTATAGAGATTTTCAGAAAGAATGCCCACTTCGAAACCGTGACGCACCGAATCTGAAAAGCGATGAATCTTCAGCTTGTTGACTTCGTCCACTACATATTGATTGAGTTGTCTTGCTGCGAGCCGAGAATACTCGGGTTCTTCCGCTATCATCATTGCGGTAGTCTGAATCAGCAGGCGGTCAATCTCTTCGGTCGAAACTCCGTCGTAGAGACCAGAGACAACTTTATTGAGAATGTGCTGAACATTGACTTCATGCAGTCCGTAACAAAGGGAAGCAATGGAATCGTGGAGCTTTGCGCTGTCGAGCTGTTCGCGTTCGCCCGTGCGTTTGCGAATAAAAGTCGGCAATTCGCGGCGAGAGTGCGAAACAATATCCGATTCTGTTGCAGATCCATTGCTACCGTTGCCGTGAAGACTCATGAACACATCCTCGCTTGCTGCTGAAAAATGACTCTAACGCTTCTTTTTTCGATCAATCTTAAACTCTTCGCCTGTAAGCACCCAGCGAAGGGCTATAAGGGTCTCAAAAAACAGGAAGGTCCATCCTTCTCATGTGTCAGAGAGCGGCTAAAGAGCCGATACTGATGCAAAAGAAAAAAAGTCCCCTGCGACCTAAGAGCGTCGCTATAATTACGCGTCTAACGATGTTACTTATTTACGTTTGTCGGCTTTGAGGTTTTCTCCAGCTCTTATTCCGTCTGCCATCGTCAAGTTACTGCGGCGAGTCGAAACCTTTGTAAAACTCTCTGGTATGCTTCTGCTCAAGCTACTCATGTTCTTCTCTACCATCGAATCTCAGGAGCTGAATCCGTTTTAATAGGGCAAAAAACGAGCTGACGAATTCAGCATATATAGTGTGGGTTCAGAGTGTCAACCGCTAAATATAGGGCTATCCTGTGTATAACTCTTCAAAAAGTTAAGGAAACAGAAGCTACTTTGAGCACTTGAACTCATGCATGCGCGCTTTCAAAAAAAAGTTATCCCCAAGCAATTTTTTCGAACGCGGGTTAACGCCTGTTTATGCTGGCAAAGTCAAGCCCTGTATCGCTGTGCTGCGCCGTGGCAAGTACAGAAAAATGTGAAGGAACGCTTTGGTTTTTTGTATGGTGCCAAATTTTGAAAGAATAAAAAAGTGCTTGTTGTCAGAAGCAGAATAAATTTTTTCAGCTTGCTTAAAGAGGATGCACCGTGCGCTTGTCAAGCAAAGATAGAGCTTGTGTTGAAGGGTAAGCTTACCAAGAGGAAGGTCGCTCTCGACTCACTCATGACTCTATCTCGCCCATCACCTATTTCGATGCCGTCGACTTGCTTTGAGATTTGAGAACTTCTTCCATTTCCAAACCGGTTAATTTTTGAATGCCCTTCATCAAACGAAACAAAGCAAACATCATGACGGCCGTCGAAGGCAACGCTATGACCGGCCAGCTGAGTGCATTCATTTTGCCCAGTTGCGCGTTGAACTCTGGCGTACCCGGACTGCTTAACAGCAAAAATTTTGCTAATCCATAATTGAGAAACGCAGAAAATGCGAAAGCGCAAGCTAAGAGATAGGAGGCTTCTATCATTAATTTATTGAAGCCGACTTTCTTTTGATCGGTGTTCAAACGTTCCTCGACGAGGTCGACGTTGATTACGGTGTCATTGTAAAGCACGCGTTTGACCAAAGGATTTTCGCTGCGCGTGGAAAATAAAATAGCGAGGCCGATTAAAGAGGGCACCGATGCTTCCTTGACTGCGATCCAATGCGCTGGCAGCTCGTAGAGCGCAAATACACCGGTCAGAAGCGTGCTGATAAAGCCGAGGGCCGTAATAAAACTGAATTCCCGTCGCCGGTAGTAATCGTAAAGACTGTATCCGATGGGGAAGGCCAGGGCGACGAGAAGTCCATTGACGGGACCTAGTCGTTCCGGGGTGCTCAACTTAGTCAGGATAAGGCTAGGTAAAGCGACACTGAAGGCTAAGTTGATAAAAGGATTTTCAGCTGACTTCTTAGTTTGCACAGAGGCTCCTACAGCGGATTGAAAAGTTCAGTTCCGCGCCCAACTTCTGGCGCAGGGCTGAGGGCACTGAGAGGGGGAAGTTGCCAATTGATTGGCTTTTTTTGATGCCGTTGCAAGTATTCATTGGCCTGAGAAAAATGGTGACAACCAAGAAAACCTCGATGGGCGGAAAGAGGTGAAGGATGCGGCGCTTCTAATACAAGATGGCGCTGTCTGTCCAAACTGCGACCTTTCGCCTGAGCATGAGATCCCCAGAGGAGGAAGACGAGATGATCTCTTTTTTCGTTGAGGAGTTCAACCACCCGATCGGTAAATTCCTCCCAACCCCGCTTGGCATGCGAGGCTGCTTTCCCTTGTTCAACTGTCAAAACTGTGTTGAGCAGCAAGACACCCTGATCGGCCCAAGCTTGCAGGTAGCCATGTCGAGCCGGTGGGATGCCGAGATCGCTTTGAAGCTCTTTATAGATATTGACGAGAGAGGGAGGAATCGCAACGCCAGGTCGCACCGAGAAACAGAGGCCATGGGCCTGACCTGCACCATGATAGGGATCTTGTCCCAAGATAATAACTTCGACTTTTTCGAAGGGTGTTGAATTGAGGGCGTGAAAAATTTCTGAACCTTTCGGAAAGATAACTTTACCCGACGCGATCTCGCTGCGAATGAACTCGCGGAGTTTTACCATGGAACTCTTCTGAAATTCAGGTAACAGCAGCTTTTTCCAAGATGACTCAAGCTGAATATTGTCGTCTGGCATCTTAACTCTCCCCAGGAACCAAAAGGTTAGTGATCATCGCCCCTTTTCCATCGGCACCTTTCTACTTAACGAGCCTAGTCTTTTCTGTCCAGCCTTCGTCGCTCTCGTGAATGCGGAGTTTTGGGTCCGACTCCCTTCCTGGAGGGGGCGAAAGGCGGACAAATTATCTTTTAATATTATATGCTTGCAGACTTAATTTAAGCTTTTACAGAAAAATGCGGATAGGGATATGTAAGTTAAAAATAAGGTCTTTCCTAGCCGGATGGGGACCAGGAGTGCTGTTATGAGCCAAGTTGCTGAAGACCTTTTGAATTGCCTCGTCGTCGACGATAACTATGACATTTTCCCCATTATCGAGATGGCCATCAGCAGTCGTTTTCGCAGCGTCTACGCACCGGATGCCTTCTCGGCCCATCAGCTGCTCGGATCCCAGCACTTTGATTTATTGATCTGTGATATTCGCATGCCTCATTTGGATGGCTTCGGACTTGCAGAAGAACTTCGCAAAAAGCTGATTCAGATTCCCATCATCTTTATTTCCGGCATGATGGACGATGAAGCGGTCCGCAAAGCATTTCGCCTCGGTGCCGTCAATGTCATTTCTAAGCCACTCAATATGCAGGAACTTACCAGCAAAAGCGAAATGGTCTTCCATCGCATCCGCTCGCAGGCAAGCACCGATCAGATTCAGTCCGACCAAGAAGTCGGGTACATCTATAATCTTTTGAAGTCTCACTATTACGATATCCAAGGCATCATGTACGAGATTCATGTTCATAAAATTCCTTTAAGTGTGATTCGCGACGAGTTGGATAAAAAGGAAAAGATCGGCACCTGCCATCTCGATGTTCTTGAAAATATTAAGTTTCTAAATCGCGTAGCTTAAACAATTTAAGCCCCTCCCCTTTTCCTCCGATAGCGTGGCTATGGGAGGCGGCCTATTATGCTTAAACTTTGGACAATCGGTCTCATCGGCCTCGGACTTCTTTGGTTTTACGCGGCGCGAGGACCTGATGCGGGTCGATTCAATCGCGTGGTCGATGCAGAAGATCATTTGAAAAAGTTTAGAGAATGCCGCGGATGTGATCTCAAACGTTCGGAGCTTTCCTACGCTGATCTCAAAGGCGTCGACCTCGAAGGCGCAAATCTTCAAGGCACCGATCTCAATCAAGCCGATCTGAGGGGAGCAAATCTCAGAGGCGTTCTCTTGAAGCGTGCCGATCTCTCGACAGCGACCCAACTCGATGGAGCGGATCTAACTGGCGCTGATTTGCGTGAAGCCAACGTCTCTCTAGCCCAACTTGAAAAAGCCGTTCTTTGTCGCACGATTTTACCAGACGGCAGCCAATCTCAGCGCTGCGCAATAGGGAGATAACAGGCATGAGGGGAATACTTTGGACGATAGTTTTAATCACGATGGTATCGAGCCCAGCCTTTGCCCATGCGCGCTGGAAGGTCGGAAGTAAGATCACACCGCCGCGGGATGCTTCGACTGGTTTGAAGACGGCGCCGTGCGGAGGCATTGCGCGCACGGCGACTCCCTTGCAATACAAGCCAGGCACCCAGCTCACCGTAGAGTTTGAAGAAACGATTCAGCATCTCGGTTACTTTGAAATCCGCTTTCTTCCGGCCAACGACAGTGCAACAGGAATGGCTAATAACCTTTTGCTCAAGGTCACCGACAACCAGAACAATCCCGTCGCCAATGGCCTCAATCATCAATTCACGGCGGCGATCACCCTGCCTGCCGCAAAATGTGACGGCTGCACGCTGCAGTTGATTCAGGTCATGCAGGACAATGGACCTAACGGCGGTGATAGCTACTATTATTCCTGCTCGGATATTCAGTTGGTCGACAATCCTCAGCCCCCCAGCACCACTGT
>CANJJY010000305.1 GCA_947474445.1 Oligoflexaceae bacterium | reverse complement strand
TTGACGGCTGCAATGAGTCCTACTCTCCCTCAATCCTTCGATCTTTCAGTCCTTTATGCCGAACATGAAACGACCCCAAGGACGATGCTAGAGCTGCCTGAAGAAGCCTGGGGCCCGGTAGAAACGATCACTCAAGCCAAACAACATCCCGGAAATGACGCCTGGCTGAGGATTAAGCCTCTAGCCGGCACATATGGTTCTTTTTACTTACTCGCGGAAATCTATATCATTCCCTTTATTGAGCTTTACCGCGAGGTGGGAGGGAGTCTCGAACTGGTCTCCCGCACGGGTGCCGGGATTCGTTTCGAAGACAGACCTATCGTGTCATCTCACCTTCTTTTGCCTCTATCCCTGCAAATGGGTAAGTCCAATATCTATTATGCTCGCATCTCCAAAGTCCAATTTTCTAAGGCCAGTTTTCGCTTCATTCCCGAGAAAGATATCGCCTATGTCCTCGCCCAACTCGCTTTCAGCTTTATTTTGCCTATCAGTGCCATCGTAGTGATATTGATCCACACCCTTGGCTATTACCAAGCCACTCGCAACTTCAAGTTCGCATCCTACGCCATCTACCTGATCGCTCTCCTGTTCTTTCATTTTACCTTCAATAATCTCACCCTCTGGATACTTAATTTTTTGCAGATCGATGACAAGATCGACTTACGCTCCATCAGCTGTGCCTTGTTGATTTTAAGTATCCACCAGTTTGCGACTTTCTTTTTGGATATCCCTTTCTCGAAAGCGCAGAGAATCTACCATCTATTTATGCTCGTTGTTATCGGTCTCATCGCGATTCCTTCATGGTATTATTCCTCGGGACTGATTGTAAACTCATCGTTGATCGTAGTCGCTATCGTGTTGACAGCGATCAACGTGTTTATTACAGCTCACCGACACCCTAACTTTCGACTCTTCGTTATCGCCTGGAGCTATGTGCTCGTAGGTGGCATAGTGCAAATTGGAGTGCACGTATTCAATATTACCAACAACTTCTTTTTTCAAATTGCTTTCGATATGGGAGTCATGATTGAAATCACGCTTTTTGCAATCTACCTTGGCAAGCTCTTCACACTCGAGAGAACGAATAGAATCACAACGGAAGAAAAGCTGGTCGAAATAAATGTAAAATCAGAGCTAGCAGGCCAAATTCAATTCGCTATGATCAATACCAAGACCACTCTTGCGCAGGTGACCATTGAAACAATTTATTGTCCCACGGAGATGATCGGTGGTGATTTGGTCTGCACTTTGGAAGATATCGACCAGGAAGTCGTTTATGTTTTCATCGGCGATGTATGCGGGCACGGGATCTCTGCAGCCCTTCTCTCGGCAAATGTCGTAGGAATGATTCGGAGCGATCTCAGCGGCAGCTTTCCACCTGCCGATTCGATCGATGCGAGGCTCGTCTCTCTCTTTGAAAAGATCAATACATGTCTTTTTTCCCAGCATACAGAAGTCATGCTTTCTTTGCTCGCATTAGCCATTGACCTTAAAAATGGCCGTGTTGTGTCGATCAACGGCGGCCATCATCCATTGGCCATCAATAACAGGGGTGCTCCACGCTTTGTATTACGACCGGGGAGTGTGCTTGGTGTTTTTCCGACAGTTAGTTTTAGTCCCCTCTATCTTGATCTCGAAGGTATCCTCCTTTTCTTCCTCTACACTGACGGTATCCTCGAAAATCGTGGGGGAGGCCGGCGCAAAATCAAACTACGTGAACTGCAGGATGTTGCACGGCACACCAACGCGAAGGAGGCTATTGAGGAACTAAAAAAGAAGACAATATCGGTTTGGGGCGACGAACCTCCGGAAGACGATTACACAGCAGTGGTCATCAGTCTTAAGATGGAAAAGAATTCCAAACTGATGCTCGCTTCGTAAATTCTTTCTATGAGTAGAATCCGGCTCAATGCCTGCCTACCTAGTCAATTACCTATTTACTACCATAATTTCATCCATTTAAAGACGTCATATCGTTTCAGGAGAAGCCGATCATCGCTCAAGGATTGCGATCCCCAAATTTTATCGAGCAATATCCTATTCCTACTCTTCTCCTTTGGCCACTACTCACCTTTTAATGTCGTGGCTCCCCCTCAGAACCTGCCTAGCCCGTGGCGGTTGAATAGGTAATTATTCAAGTGAGTTAGATTTCGACGAGGAATTGGATTAGTGATTGCATTTTGAATCGAAACACAGCGGGGGAAATCATGAAGAAAATCATTAAAGCGGATATACCTCATCCACCAAGGCTACCCATGATTGGCAATCTTCACCAAGTGGATAGCACGAAAATCGTTCAATCTATCACTAGGATTGCCAAAGACTTCGATGGAATATTTCGCCTAAAACTTGGATCTGAAGAATTTATTGTGTTGAGCTCTCATGAATTCGTCAGTGAAGTGTCGGATGAAAAAAGATTTGAAAAGCAATTGCACGGCCCATTGAAGCAACTCCGAAAAGTGGCTTTGGACGGGCTCTTTACAGCGTACACTGAAGAAGCCAACTGGGCTAAAGCACACCGAATTCTGTTACCCAACTTCGGTCCTGCGGCGCTTCGCGAAATGTTCGCATCCATGCTCGATGTAGCCGAACAAATGTTCTTGAAATGGGAGCGGGTCGGCGACGAGGTTGATCTCGATGTGGCTGACAACATGACCCGTTTAACCCTCGACACAATAGCTTTGGCTTCTTTTGACTATCGATTCAATAGTTTTTACGACAAAAAGATGCACCCATTTGTAGATGCTATGGTTGGGGCTCTCGAAGACACGGGAAAACGCGTGAGGCGCCCTCCCTTTCTCAATCGCATGATCAACCTCTTATCTAAAAAGGCGGACAATGATATTCGCCTTCTGAATCAGGCGGCAGACGAATTGGTGAGTAATCGTCGCAAAAGCGGAGGAAAAGCCCCCAGACGCGATTTACTTGAGATTATGCTTCATGCCAAAGATCCTTTGACAGGTGAAACGCTCGATGCCACCAATATTCGCTGTCAAATGCTAACGTTTTTAATAGCAGGTCATGAGACCACAAGCGGCCTTTTGTCATTTGCCTTCCACGCCCTCCTCAAGAATCCACACGTGCTCGAAAAAGCGAGGGCCGAAGTAGATCGGGTTTTGGGCGGCAATGTGCCCGTCTTTGAAGATATCGCGCGACTTCCCTATATCGACCAAGTGCTCAAGGAAACTCTGAGATTATGGCCGAACGCTCCTGCTTACGCGGTGCGCCCCCTCGAGGAAATGACCTTGATTGGCGGCCGATACACCGTAAAGCGAGAGGACGTTGTGTTAGTCCTCCTGCCTGGATTGCATTGCGACCCTAAAATTTGGATAGACCCGGAGACATTTAATCCTGATCGCATGGCGCCAGACAATCTCAAACTCATGCCTGAACACGCATGGAAGCCCTTCGGCAATGGCCAGAGAAGCTGCATTGGTCGCGCTTTTTCTATGCAAGAGTCCATCTTAGTTCTAGCCATGGCGCTCCAGAGATTTGACCTCTCTCTTTCAAATCCCGGCTATGAGCTTGATGTAAAGGAAACGCTCACGATTAAGCCCCACGGTTTGACGATACGTGCGAAAAAACGGTCGATGCCATCGACTACCCAGCAGTCGGCAACCTCGCATAGCTTGCCTCCTTCGGCTCAGGGAGTAGAAAAGGAAAAGTCAACAGCTGCACTTCCCCTGCTCATTCTCTTTGGTTCCAATATGGGATCAAGTGAAGATTTTGCACAGAAAATTGCTAACGACGGGAAAATTCAAGGCTATGTGGTGACGCTCGGATCCCTCGACGATTTTGTGAATCGATTGCCGCGCGAAGGCGCAGTAATTATAGTCACGTCCAGCTATGAGGGACAGCCACCACTGAACGCACGTGAGTTTGTGACCTGGCTCGACAAAGGGACCGCCGGTTCTCTCGCGGGCGTAAAGTTCGCCGTTTTTGGTTGCGGCAACAAGGATTGGATCCGAACCTATCAAGCCATTCCTCGAAAAATCGACGAGCGCTTGCATGCGATGGGTGCGAGCCGCATCTACGAAAGAGGAGAAGCCGACGCACGAGGAGACTTTACGGGTGACTTCGATCGTTGGTACAAAGGCTTTTGGCCGCAGATAGCCAAGACATTGGGTCATGAGCTCGTAGAAGCAGTACAGGAACCAAACTTAACGGTCGAGATCGTACCCAGCATCAGCATTCCTCTCGCAAGAGCGCAAGGCCAAGGCTTTGTTATGGGAACCGTCGTAGCGCTGAAGGAACTTGTCGATATGTCGAAGCCTAAGGCGCGCTCCAAGGTACACGTTGAAATTCAGCTCCCGGCTGGTGTCTCCTACCGTGCGGGTGATTATTTATCCGTCATGCCGCATAATCCTCCAGAGACTGTTCAAAGAGCTTTGAAGCGCTTCCGCCTCGATCCCTCAGCACAGTTGGTCCTGCATGCATCGAGTGCTAATTCAAGTTCGCTGCCTGTGAATCAGCCCGTATCTGCCTCTCTACTATTCGCGTCTTACGTAGAACTAGCCCAGCCGGCCACTCAAAAGCAAATTGAAATCTTGGCTGAGCATGTGCCCTGCCCGCCCGAAAAAGTTAAACTCCTGCAACTCGTGGCGAACGACCAAATCTTTGAACAGGAGGTCCTAAAAAATCGCTTGAGTTTGCTCGATATCCTGGAAGATTTCCAGTCTTGTGATGTGAGCTTAGCCATGTTTTTAGAAATGTTGCCATCGCTCAAGCCAAGACAGTATTCGATTTCCTCTAGCTCCTTGGCGGCAAAGAATCGATGCACGCTCACTGTCGCCGTCGTCAGGGGAGAAGCATTCTCGGGACGAGGCAAGTTTCAGGGCGTTTGTTCAAATTTCCTAGCCGGAGTAGCCGTTGGTGATCAAATTGCCATTCAGGCCAAACAATCCCAGGGCGGGTTCCACCTGCCTGAAGATCCTAAGACGCCACTTATCCTGGCCTGTGCGGGGACTGGAATTGCACCGTTTCGGGGTTTTCTCCAGGAACGAGCTTTGCAAAAAGCGAGCGGAATAGAAGTCGGTGAGGCGCTCCTATTCTTTGGCTGTGATGATCCTGATATTGATTTTCTGTATTCTCAGGAGCTAAAGGAGTATGAAAACCAGGGAGTGGTGCGTCTCCGTCCAGCCTTTTCAGAGCGACCGGTCAAGGGCTGTCGATACGTCCAGGACCGCATACTCGATTGTCGGGAGGAGGTCATCGCATTTTACAAGCAGGGTGCGAAGGGCTACGTCTGCGGTGATGGTCGCGCCATGGCGCCCGCGGTCCGAGCGGCTTTTTCTAAAATTTATCAGGATTTTAGCCAGGCTACAGATGAAGAGGTTGAATCTTGGTTTGCAGCACTTGAGAAAAGCTTGCGATATGTGTCTGATGTCTTTTCATAAAAAGTGATCTCTTTAAGTGGGCTTTCAACGATAAGATGTCACTGTCATCTATCGAGTCTCGAAGGCACATTGCCCTTTTCTTGAAGAGGGGAATCGCCATGTGTCCTTTTTGTAAATCTGCTCAGCCGATTCGAAAAAAAGGCTTTTATACTCGGCCATCTGATGGTGTGCGGCTTCAAAGATACTTCTGTAA
>CANJJY010000304.1 GCA_947474445.1 Oligoflexaceae bacterium | reverse complement strand
GTTCCCGTTACCGAGCTTGGGCAAGTCCCGCAAGCGCCTTCATAGCGAATCGTGAGAAAATTGCCGTCAAGGCCGAGGAGCTGGAGATCACCGCCATCACCTTGAAGAGCCGGCCGTATGGTGCGATCGAGAATCTCCTCGATCTTTTGCATCTCGGGCGAGAGTTCCGTCCGTCGCTGCTCGTCCGGCGAAGCAAAATCTGGGCTATGCGTCGGCAAAAGCGTTTTGATCAGGCGCCGCGCTTCTCCTAAAACTTCATCCCAAGAAATCGAGCCGTCTTGGGTCAAGGTGATCGCATTTTCAAAGAAGTGCACCTGCGTCACGCCAGATATTTCAAACAATGCTTTGGCTAAAGGGATATGGGCGCAGTCTTCAGGCTGGCTAAACGTGATTTTGCCGACCGTTTTGACGTCGAAGTTGCAGATGATCTTCTTCGCATAGGGGTTAGGAGTCGGTTGAATCATCATCTTCACGTCCATGTATGACTCCTGTCCTGATCGTTCTTGCTGCTTATCCATCGCCTTTTATACTCCGCTCAAAGCCGCGAGTTCTTGCTCGAGGCGCTGCTCCAAAACTGGGTTTTGGAGACGGTTCAGTACATCGCGAACGAAAGCCTGCGCCAGCATGCGTTCGCCCGTATCGCGGTCGATGCCGCGACTTTGTAGATAAAAGAGTTCGTTGCGATCGAGTCGACCAACCGTGGCTCCATGCGAGCAACGGACATCATCTGCATCGATCTGCAGCTGAGGTTTGGTGTCGACCTCGGCGTCGGTACTCATCAAAAGATTCTTGTTTAATTGCTCGGCTTTCGTCTGCTGAGCCCCCTTGGCGATATTGATCTTGCCATTGAAGACGGCGCGCGCCTGGTCGTGCAAGATTCCCTTGTACACCTGAGAGCTCGAGGTCTGCGGAGCTTGATGAAGGACCGTGGTGTTCATATCAATATGGGCGCGCTGACGGCCGATGTATAGCCCATCAAATTGTGCGTGTGAGCCTGAACCCCGTAGCTCCATCGTCTGCTCATGGCGCGCCAGCTGCCCGCCTAGAGTCAGGACAAAGGTTTTGAGTAAGCTGTCACGTTCGAGGATGAAGTGGCTTTGATGCACGTGCAGGGCATCGCGGCTGAGTACCTTTTCTGTTACAGCATGCAGTCGGGCTCCAGCCTTCAGATGAACCTGGCTCGCACTATTGGTAAAAGGTCCCGCTCCAAAGCTACGGTAGCTCTCGAGCAGAGTCGCTTCCGCACCGTCCTCTAAAACTAGGATATGACGCGGGCAAATCAAACTCGCACAGCCCGGCTCGCCCACTGCGATATGGAGCATCTGGAGTGGTTTATCGAGCTTTATATGTCGATCGAGTCGAAGAAAGGCGCCGCTGTTAAAGAAGGCGCGATTGAGTTCTTCTAGGCTTGTCCGTGCTCCCTTGGCTCCCGACAGTCCCTCCGCTTCAAGCCAGGGCCGAGCGCTCGTCAGATCGAGCTCGAGTGGCTGGAGAGTGATGCCCTGACTCTGCGGAAGCAGACTCAAGTGAGTCTGCAGTTGGCCGTTGATGAAGACGAGGCGATAGGCATCGGCTAGAAAAGATGCCTGCACGTCGGCCGAAAGTTCGCTTGTCAGCGGCACAGAGGGCCAGGTGAAGTTCGCTTGAGCCAAAGCTTTTGTGCTGGTGTAGCGCCAATCTTCATGGTCCCGCGAGGGCCAGCCTAAGGCTTGAAATTGAGCGTAGGCCTGTTGACGCGTTGCGGTCAACCAAGGTGGTGTCCATGGCGAAGCTGCGATATGTTGAAAGACCTGTTCCATGTCTTGCCTTTGCATATAAATGCCCTGTCTCATCTCATCAGCTTAATTGAGCAACCAATCGTAGCCCCGTTCTTCTATCGCTAAAGCCAAGGATAGGTCGCCCGACTTGACGATACGTCCTCCGGCTAATACGTGGACGAAGTCTGGTTTGATGTAGTTGAGAATGCGATGATAGTGCGTAATCATCACGATGGCATTATCTTCGGTTTTCAGTTTATTGACGCCTTCGGAAACGATACGCAAAGAGTCGACGTCGAGCCCTGAGTCAGTCTCGTCGAGCAGGGCTAAACGCGGCGAAAGAACCGCCATTTGCAGGATCTCGTTGCGCTTTTTTTCGCCCCCGGAGAGATCGACGTTGAGTTCTCTGGCGAGAAAGGAACTGTCGATTTCCAGTAGTCGCGCCTTGCTCCGCACCAGCTCTTCAAAAGCGGCCGGTTCCATGGCTTCGACGCCCTGGTGTTTGCATACAGCGTTGAAAGCCGCCCGCAAGAATTCCAGATTCGGTACGCCGGGGATCTCCATGGGGTATTGGAAAGCTAGAAAAATGCCTTCGCGGGCCCGCTCGTCGGCTTCGAGCTCAAGGAGATTTTTACTGCGAAAATTCACTTCGTAGTTGATGTGGCCGGCGGTAACCTCATAATCGGGATGTCCGGCGATAACTTTTGACAAAGTGCTTTTTCCACTGCCGTTGGGACCCATGATGGCATGGATCTCGCCAGCTTTGACGGTGAGGTTGAGTCCTTTGAGGACCTCTTTCTCATCGACTTGCACATGTAGGTTACTAATCTCTAACATCGGAACTCCTTGCTTTAGCCCACGCTGCCTTCAAGTTTCATTTCCAGCAATTTTACGGCTTCTACTGAAAACTCGAGCGGCAATTCTTTGAAGACTTCCTTGCAGAAGCCATTGAGCAAGAGGCCTATAGCCTGCTCTTCATCGATGCCGCGTGATTTTAGATAAAAGACCTGTTCTTTGCTGATTTTCGACGTCGAGGCTTCGTGTTCGACGACGGATGCTTTATTCTTAACTTCAATATAGGGGAAGGTATTTGCGCTGCATTGATCGCCGACCAAGAGCGAATCACACTGCGAATAGTTGCGCGCCCCTTCGGCTGAAGCCATGATCTTGACCAGTCCGCGATAGCTGTTGACCGACTGATCGGCCGAGATGCCTTTGGAGATGATGCGGCTGCGCGTGTTCTTGCCGATATGGATCATCTTGGTGCCGGTGTCGGCCTGCATCTTGTTGTTGGTCAGGGCGACTGAAAAAAACTCACCCCGCGAACCATCGCCCTGGAGAATGCAGCTCGGATATTTCCAGGTAATCGCCGAGCCAGCCTCGACCTGGGTCCAGGAAATGTGTGAATTCTTGCCGAGACAGAGTCCGCGTTTGGTCACGAAGTTGTAGATGCCTCCACGGCCTTCCGCGTCGCCAGCGTACCAGTTCTGAACGGTTGAATATTTGATTTCGGCATCGTCGAGGGCAATCAGCTCGACGACGGCGGCGTGCAACTGATTCTCATCGCGCTGTGGGGCAGTGCATCCTTCCAGGTAGCTGACCGAACTGCCCACGTCGGCGATCACAAGAGTTCTCTCGAACTGACCGGTGCCGGCCGCGTTGATGCGAAAATAGGTGCTCAGATCGAGAGGACACTTGACGCCTTTGGGGATGTAGCAAAAGGAGCCATCGGTGAAGACAGCCGCATTGAGAGCGGCATAGTAATTATCTTTATACGGAACCACGCGTCCCAGATATTTGCGCACGAGTTCGGGATGCTTTTGCAGCGCTTCGGAGAAACTGCAGAATATTACACCGACTTTTTCCAGCTCTTCTTGATGCGTCGTGCCAACCGAAACGCTATCGAAGACCGCATCGACAGCGACTCCGGAGATTCTTTGCTGCTCGCCGAGGGGGATGCCGAGGCGATTGAAGGTGGCCAGCAATTCAGGGTCGATATCTTTCAGGCTTTTCGGTCCATCGCCTTTTTTCTTCGGGGCAGAGTAGTAGCGAATCGCTTGAAAATCGATGGGAGGATACTTTACATGAGCCCAGGTCGGTTCGTCCAGAGTCAGCCAATAACGATAGGCTTTGAGACGGAAATCGAGTACAAATTCCGGCTCTTCTTTGATGAGGGAAATGCGGCGGATGACGTCTTCGCTGAGACCAGTAGGGAAATCATCGGTTTCAACGTCGGATACGAAGCCGTATTTGTAATCACGAGCTGGAATTTTGGTCTTCGCTTGATTTGCTTCGGTCATGATCGGACTCCATGTCGGTCTAAGTCGTCCGCGACGAGGCGCAGAGGTTCTCGGCCGGGTCGGCATTCCCGAACACCGCCGAGTGGACACATTTTGTTTTGCTTCGCAAAACGTTCTTCCAAGGCCGCTAGGTTCATCCCCTCGAGCGATCGGCGGAGGGTCGAAAAAATCTCTTGCCAAGGTTCGTTCGCGACACAGGCATCGACAAAGCTGCAGGCCTGATGTTCGTCGACACAAGCGACGGGATAAATACCATCTTCGACCGCGCGAAACACTTCCCAAACCGAGATATCGTGGGGATTCCGACCCACTCGGTAGCCGCCGGTTCGGCCTCTGACGCTTTCAACCAATCCTTCGCGACGAAGCCGCACCAGGATCTGATCGAGATATTTCGAGGGAATACCCTGACGCTTGACGATATCCTGACGGCGCACAAGTTCATCGTTCGGGCAGTGAGCCAGATCGAGCATGATTTTCAAAGCATAGCGGCTGCGCGATGTGAGATTCACGATAGTATCCCCTGGCCGTACGTCTGTCCCTGGGCTGCAAGAAGCGTTAATGTTTAGCGGAAAGCTATACATTAGGCAACTCTTAGATGAATACTTTACAAAATCAGTCAACATTTTGCACAGAGAAAAAAATCTAATCATATTAGATAGTTAATGGTGGTTCTGAGGATGCCATTTTGACTTTTCTATTTACTGCTGGTCAGTCTGCGGTCGTCTCTGTTAGCTCGAAGGGAAGGCCTTTCACCAGTGAGATGGCGATGCACCCAGATCAACTCATGGAACTTATTCGTCGCTATGCCGGGCGCAGTCGGGAGAGCCTGCAAGTGTCCGAACGGCTCAAGTCTCTTCTGCCGCAGGTCTTGGCCGAAGCGAAAAGAGAGACAAGAGGTCGCTGGAAAGGTGCAGAAGCCGAACGTCATGCCCTCAACGATCCGGCTTATCTTGAAAAGGTGCAGGAATATGTCGAGCTCCACCGCAATGGACTCGAAGCCAGGATTCAGTTTGAAACGCATCGCATGCTGCTCCAAGCATGGCAGTCCCTCAACTCCATGAATCGCGTGCAAGTCAAAGCAAGGTCAGAGGCTGAGACCAAGGCCAAGAGCCGATCCGTTGATGCCCCTCATCCCACGCGATCGCGCTGAGCGACGCAAACGTAAGATCCCTCCTTCGCTTTTCACCGAGACAGAACCGTCGTGCACAATCGTATCCTCAGCTTGGGAGCTGTGAGCCGAGACGGATTCCTTCTCGACAAGTTGCCATGCTCTCATTATTGTTAGCGGTCGTATGTATCGATGAGTTTTACATTCATTCGTCTGTTCCGACTGGTAAAGGGGGCTTTTTCGTGGACTTTATGGGTCAGATTTTTTTCGCACTTATCGCCACCGCTGTCTTTCTCCTGTTCGGGTACAACCTGCTCAGGACGTGGGCTCGCATCAATCAAGGTCGGGGCAAAGAGGACAATCGCCTCGCCAATCTACCGCGCAGGCTTGCAGAGGTCTTAAACTTTGGCTTCATACAAGGCCGC
>CANJJY010000303.1 GCA_947474445.1 Oligoflexaceae bacterium | reverse complement strand
CGCGAGCGCCGCGGTGAGGTTCAGGTACATGATCGGATAGAGGTGAAGTACGAGCAGAACCACGACCGCCCAAAACATATTATCAGGACCCAGCCAGTCGATGGGTCGATCGATCCAGCCAAGATCCATTAAGCCGAGATTGATGCTTCCCCGTCTCGCGAAAAAACGCAGAATACCGATCGCCCCGACAAAGGGCGGCATGATCATCGGTACAAGAAGCAATCCCGAGAGAATGCCCTTCCCAGGAAAATCCCAACGCGCATTGATCAAAGCCAAAGGAAAGCTCACCAGCGTTGTGAAAAAGGTCGCGACCAAGCCTAAGAGCAGACTGTTGAGCAAAGAATCCATCAGCAATTCGTTGGCGAACAGGAGAGGAAAATAGCGGAACGTGAATTCACCCTGATGATAGAACGCTCGCGCGACGATCACCGATACCGGCCAGACCAAAAAGAAAAAGAGGATCCCGAGGGTTCCGATTAAGGTTCCATAGCCGACGAGATCGGTTAATTTGCGGCGCCACGCCGCTGCTTCTTCGCGCTGCTGCATCAGGTGCCCGGTCCTATCTCGGATTGCACGGGCAGAACCAGTACATCTTCCGCAGCGATCGAACAACCGATCGCGTCGCCTTCACGAAAACTGTGAATCGGCGCGTGATAAAAATTCACTTTCAAGGTTAATCCACCGCCCTCGGGCTGACTCAATTGGAACTGTTCCGATTCGCCGAGGTAGGTAAGATGATCGATACGCGTTTTGAAAAAATTCTCGCCCTGACCGCTGCCCGTCCAATCGATGCGAATCGCCTCCGGCCGCATCGAGAGCGTTACGTGATCGCCCACTTTGAAAGGACCGCTGAAATGCGTCGCGCGAAGGCGACCGAGAGCCGTCTCTATCGCGGCTTCGCCGTTCGCCCAGCTGACGACATGACCTGACACGAGGTTGGTCTCACCGATAAATCCGGCGATAAAAGCGGTTTTAGGAAAGGTATAGAGGCGCCGCGGGGCATCTGTTTGAATCAGATGCCCCGCATGCATCACCGATATCTGCGTGCCCATCGACAGGGCTTCGCGCTGATCGTGCGTAACATAGAGGGTGGTGATCCCGGTTTGCCGGTGAATGCGAAGAATATTGTCGCGCATTTCCATGCGAAGTTTCGCATCGAGATTAGACAGGGGTTCATCGAGCAGGAGGACATTAGGCCTGATGGCCAAAGCCCGTGCCAGGGCCACCCGCTGCTGCTGACCGCCCGACAGCTGGCCAGGCAAACGATCAGCATACTGAGTCAGACGGGTGATATCCATCACTTCGTCGATGCGTCTCTTCACTTCAGCAGCCGGGAGCTTTCGCAGCTTTAAGCCGTATTCGACGTTTTTGTAAACGGTCATGTGGGGCCAGAGCGCGTAGTTCTGAAACACCATCCCGATGCCACGCTCGACAGCGGGCTTCCGAGTCACGTCCACACCGTCAAAGAACAGCTGACCTTCGGTAACGGCTTCGAGACCCGCGAGCATCCTGAGAGTCGTCGTCTTCCCGCAACCCGAAGGCCCGAGGAGAAAGTGCAGCGCCCCCTTCTCGATCTTCAAATTGAGATCGTGTACGGCAGTGGTCTGACCGTAACGCTTATAAATGCCTTTGAATACGACTTCCATGGGCCTCACTCGACTTTCAGAGGGTGTTTCTGTACTTCTGCCTTGCGTTCTTCAACCAACTATTGATCGTTTCATTCCGGAACACTTCATCGTCCCAACGATCGACCAATTGATTAAAGGCTTCTTCCGAGAGCGGCGGCTGCGCCAAGGCCACCAGCTTGATGGGATCGATGGTCCCTTTTTTCGTGAGTCGCGCCCAAGCGCGCTTGAGATCGGTATGGGGATCGACCAGGAGCGCGCCAAAAATATCGTTGAAGACTCTTTGCGTGCGCAGCGCCTTCTCGAGGTTGAGCGTGACAAAGTCTTGCTGCTTGAAGGGATTAAAGGCATCGATCCTTTGACCTTCCGTTTCCTCGTAGGCTTTGATGTTAGCCGCCATTCGGCCCAAAGATGATTTCTCAGGACCGCCGGGTGCGCCCTTTGGCAAGATCAGAAGTTTTTGCGCCTGCGCGCTCAAGACGAAATCGACAAATCGTTCGGCCACCTTGCGATTGGGGGCACCTCTGAGGATAGCGATCGGATCGGGATCGAGGACAGCTTGCCCCTTGGGCAAGAGGAAGCTGAGATTTTCTTTGCCAATGTCGCCGATTTTAGCCAGCGCGTAGAAATCAATGGCCATAGCCAAGCCAACGTCACCCGCGACGACAGCCTTGATAGGATCGGTACTCGAATGCGTGAACGAACGCGTATTCGCCGCGATCGAAGTCAGAATCTCCCAGCCGCCTTTCCAACCGAAGGTCTGCATGACGATGGTGTTCATCGTGCTGGCCGTTCCCGAGCGCCGCGGATCGGTGAGGCTGATGTTGTCGCGGTACAGCGGATGCCCGAGGTCCTGCCACCTGTTCGGTTCGGGCAGCCGTTCAAATTCCAAAATCTTTTTGTTGTAAAACACGCCGAACGAGGACATGGCGGCGGCATACCAGCTGTGGGATTTGTCGAAGAGAGGAATCCCCGATACGGTCTCGGGAATCTGCGCCTTCAGCTCCGGCGGCAGATCATAGCGCGCCAGGTATCCTTCTTGCTGCAGATCGAGAAAAGTCGTCGTCCCCCCACCCCAGAAGATATCGAGGCCTGAGGTCGGGGCTTGATTGGCGAATTTCGCACGCACAAAGCGGATATCATCCGACGTCCCCCCTTGATCGAGCCACTCGACTTGAACTTCCGTGCCAAACTTTTCTTTATAATAACGAGTGAAGAGCGGCACGAATTCTTCTTGAATCGACTTACGATGCGGCGAGAGAATAAGCAGACTGTCCTTCGCCATGAGAGGCGAAGCGAAGACGAGAAGCATCAAGGCTGATAGCCATGGGGTCGGCAAAGGCGCTTCCTTCCGTGCTGCTCACGCGCAGCCTGACTGCTGTTGGGGGCCGCTCGGGCCGGTTTCAAGGAGCTTCGTGGTAAAATTTAGGCGCGAAAAAAGCAAGTGAATTATTCCCTTACGACTGGGCTGGGACAGTGATTCCAGCATTTTGCCCCTCCCCCATCTCTCGCCATCGCGCCGCAACCGCCGCGGCCGCATGTTCAGCCAAGTCGCCCTGGAGGCGAGCGTCAAGGGCCGTCAGCCCATCGCTTTGCGCCTCGCGATGGTTACCGGGTCGAGCCAGCTGCAAGAGTTCGGTGGCGGCTTCCTCGGCAGCGAAATCCTGGATAAACTCCCGAACCAAACCCTTGCCTGCCACCAAATTCACGAGACTGATGTAGGGCAGCTTGACGAAGCGTTTGGCCAATTGATAGCTGAGGTTTTGCATCACATAAATGACCGCCATCGGCGTTTTGACGAGAGCACATTCGAGCGTAGCCGTTCCTGAAGTGACGAGAGCCGCTTCACAACTCTTCATGAGATCGATGCTCTGGCCCTGGACGAGGACCGTGTCGCCCAGGATGTGGACCGTCTGCCCTTCAAGTGCTTCAATGGGAGTGTCGAGCAGCCGTTCGAACAGGGCGAGCGGCAGATGAGGCGCTGCAGAAATCGCGAAGCGAAGCGTCGGATCGAGCCGCCTCAAGGCGCTTCTGATGGCGAGCATGCGCGGTAGCAAGCGGCTGACTTCACCCGGCCGACTGCCAGGGAAAAAACCAATGACCGCAGCGTCGCCGAGAGCAAAGCGCCGGCGATCGCGCACAGCGCCTTTCGCCCGATCGACCTGCGGCGTACCTACATAACGAAAGTTTACGGCGCGGGTGCGAAAAAACTCTTCTTCAAAAGGCATGATGCCGAGCACTTCATCGGTGCAGGCCTTCAATTTTTCGGTGCGCTTTTCGCCCCAGGCCCACAGCTGGGGGGCCACATATTGAAAAACATAGATGCCCCGCATTTTGAGACTCTCGGCGAGACGCAGATGAAACCCGGGATAATCGACCAGGATGGCAATCGCGGGCTGCCGCCTTTCGATTTCCGTCAGCAGACTGAATTCGAGCCTTTTGATGTAGGGCAAGTGCTTGAGCACCTCGACAAAGCCCATGACCGATAGTTTTTCGATGCCAAATAATTCTTCTGCACCGGCGGCACGCATCCGCGGACCGCAGATGCCGAAGGCTTCGAGGTCGGGCAAGATTTTTTTCAAAGCGACGAGCAACTCACCGGCCAAGAGATCGCCCGAGGGTTCGCCCGCAGAGATAAACAGCCGCAAACCACTCATGAGAGGCCTTTCTGTCCGAGGGCACGAGCGAGCGCTTGTTCGATGAGTTCGACCGACTCGATCAAGGCTTCGCCGATGGCGAGGCGATGGTCTTCGCCATTCAAGTATCGATGCAGCTGATCGAGCTGAATTTTCAGCGTTTCCTGCTTGGTCACCGGCAAAGAGGCCCGCGCGACGCCTTGAGCATCTACCTGCCACTCGAGAGGAAGGGCCGTAGATTTTTCGAGACCCACTCCCCCTATGCGGACAGATTGTGCGATGTAATCGACGTCGGCAACCCCTCGGGTTCCGGTCAATCGAATCGTGCGCACGCGATCGGGACTCAACCAGCTGACGTGCACCTGTCCCGTCACTCCCGTAGCGTTGACGAGACTGATATCGGCGGTATCGATGATCCCGCTCGGTCGCGTCGCATGACCGAGGCTTTGCAGGATTTTCAGCGGTCCGAGGAGCATGCGGAACACATCGAGTTCGTGGACGGCGAGATCGTAGATAACGTTGTTGCCGCTCTTCACCTGCGGCGGATATCCACCCGCACGCACGCCCGCGACGTGGACCAACTGACCCAAGAGGCCACTCGCCACGACTTCGCGCAGGCCTCCCACGACGGGATTGCAACGTTCGATCTGTCCCACGGCAAAACAAAGACCGCGCTTCTCCGCAGCAGCGACGAGAGATCGCGCAACAGCGGCTGTGGCAGCCGCCGGCTTTTCAACCAAAACATGCCGTCCATGCGCAAGGACAGCCTCGACAAGTGAAGCGTGATGTTCCGTCGGCGCGGCGATGACGGCAAGTTCGAAAGGCAAATCCCACGCCTCGTCGATAGTCCGCAGGAGGGGGGGACTCGTTTCGGGCAGTGTCGCAAGGACGGGATCAACGACGCCGATCAGGTCGAAGCGGGGATCTTCCCGGAGAACGCGGAAATGATGGCGTCCCATCTGCCCCATACCGACCAGCAATGTTCTGATGACTCGCATGCGTCCTCCTCGAGCGTTCAAAGAGCCGAGAGGATAACGCGAAGCTTTCCTGAGGAAAAGTCGGATTCTCGAACCGAACCTTCACCTGAGCAAACAAAAGCGACGTCCCAGAAGTCGACAAGATGACTCTAGACAAATCGTGTAGACAGCTGAAATGATTCAAATTATTTCTAAAATAGAACTTGCCATTAGCCTATCGATTGGTATTATAACCGCGCTTTTTGACACCGATTTCTTCGCTGGAAGGACTTATCATGTCAATATCTTCTCGCGTCTTGGGAGCGAGTCTGCTCCTCTTCCTCGCGGCTTGTGGGGACAAGCCAGTCTCTCGATTG
>CANJJY010000302.1 GCA_947474445.1 Oligoflexaceae bacterium | reverse complement strand
TTTGACCACCACCCTTGTATACCTTTTGAGTTTCAATGAACAGGCGACCCATCTTCTCGCAGGAGAACAAGAGGCGCGTATCTACGAGACAGATTTTTGGCATCAAGTTCTAGATGCGATCCCCGACGTGATCAAAGTTCAAACGCAAAACCAAAAAATCGAATGGGGTAATCGTGCCTACAGAGAATTTTTTGGTGACAAAACTTCCCATCAAGGGCCTGAGACTCCCGTAAAAACAACACCCGAGGAAAGTATGATTACGACCCGAGGTGAGGCTCGATGGTTTCATACGATAGAATTTCCTCTCGCCTTGTATAAAGATCAAGGAAGCTGCATCGTTTCTGTCAGTCGCGATATCACGGAAAGACGGGAAGCGGAAAATGCCCTGGCCGCACAAAAGGCTCAACTCGCCTCAACAGCGAAGTTATCAGCACTAGGCGAACTGGCAGCTGTGATGGCCCATGAAGTCAATAATCCATTGGCGATCATCGCGGGGCGCGCTTCTAATCTCCAGCGGCTCCTGAAAGTAGATCAACTCGGTCCGACACAGATACTTACTTTCGTAAACGATATCGAAGCGATGACCAAACGAATCGCCAAGATCATTCGCGGACTCAAGCATTTGGCTCGAAGCGGAGAAAGAGATCCCTTCGCTTTGACGAAAATCACGGACATCGTCGAGGAAACGCTGAACCTTTGCTCAGCTCTCTTCAAACGCGCAGATGTTCAGTTTTCAATGAATCAAATCCCAGAAGATGCGGTGATCGAATGTCGTTCAGTCCAAGTTTCCCAGATTCTGCTCAATCTCCTGTCGAATGCTGTCGATGCGGTAGCGGCCTTAGATCAGCGTTGGATTCGCCTGGAAGTTTTGGCGGCGGGAGAAGGTTTCAATCTCGTGGTAACAGATAGTGGCCCCGGAATTTCCCTGGAGGTGCAGGAGCGCATCTTTCAACCATTCTTTACCCTTAAACCCGTAGGCAAGGGAACTGGCCTGGGGCTGAGCGTAGCCAAAGGGGTAGCCGAAGAACATGGAGGCAGCCTCTCTATCGATAACACTTCTGCCCATACTCGTTTCGTTGTGTACCTACCTAAGGAGCAAAAGATCAAAGAGGCGGAAAATTTCCGCGTCGAGGTCGCCTGAGCAAATAGGGGGGGGCTTTTAAAGAGATCGCGGGATATAAGCTTGGGGTTTCTCTTCGGCCAGCCAAGATTGGACCCAGCTGTGGGTCGATTCCGAAAGCGAGAGAAATTCGACGCCGCAGCCGATGGGAAGAGTCTCGCTGCTGCGCTCCCTGACCCATCGAACGACACCGGTACCTTTGAGTCCTTGTTTGCAGGTATTAGATGGCTCGAAGATAAACGCTACGGTTGTGTCGATGGCTAAGAATTTTTGCAAGCCTTCGACAAACATTCCGCCTCTTCCGATACAAATCGGGCCTTCCGCGAGCTTAGGGATTGATTCAGAAAGAGTCTGAGGCGTAATGGCCCAGGCCTGGTTTCCTATTTTCAGCGCATGCATCAGACAAAAGCCAAGATATTCAAAATTAAAAGGCTTACTTAAAAGAGCATGAGCACCCAGATGGTAGGCATCCCACAGGGCGATATCGGCGAATCCACTCATGAGTAGCAGGGGAATATGAGGAAAATTACTAGTGACGTAGCGCAAAAGCTCTATCCCATCGCCATCCGGCATGCGCACGTCGGAAATGATGAGATCGATGGTCTGACTGGCGAGGCAGCGCTGGGCTTCATGGCCGCTGCTGGCTTCAATGACCGTGCATCCTAACATCTCGACTTCAAATCGGACTGCGTCGCGGAGTAGGGGTTCATCGTCGACGACCAACACGATGCGAGACGGGCCGTCACTCATCTTTTTGCTCTCCCTCAGATCTTTATTCGCACGTGGTGTGGGGTAGATACCTATATTCTCCCCAAAACTAGCCTTTGTCACAATGGGTAATTTCCGACTTTAAAGTCATATTTGGTTTGAAAGATGACCGGTGTGGGGCCTAGGGAAATCGCGTATGATCACAGGCGGGAAAGGGGGGGAAACGTATGCAAGAAGATGAAGAAAGTAAGAACACGGGTGTTGAAGCCAAAAAGCAAGAGCGCAAAGAGCTCGCTAAGCAGTATCGCCGAGAGGTATATCAAAAAGCTAAACAGAAGCAAAAGGAAGACCCTAAGTTTCAAGAACGCAAACTGGCGATGAAAGAATACCGAAAAGCCGCCTATCAGAAGGCAAAAAAGCAAAAGCAGTCGAGCGCCAAAATAGCAAAAGATGAGAAGAAAAAGCAGTTAAAAAGCAAGGTGCGCTCAGCTTCAGAACTGATGGATGAAAGACCGCTCGCAACGGTTTATGCCCTAGCGGACTTCAAGAAGAAAAAGCGGCGCGAAGCTGAAGAATAGGGAAAACCCGGAGTTCATTCTCTTCGCGCGACGCCCTAGGCAATTAGAACCACGCGGTGTAACCAACAGATGAGCTGAATTCCGTCGCCTTGTTCAGCTTTATAACGTCTTTTTTGCCCTGTATCAGGTAGTTTGCTGCCAGCTTAATGCCTTTGTAACCGTAAGCCAGCGAGGCGAGACTGTGGCCAAAGCCCTCTTGTTTAGTCTTCGTTTCCTTGTTTGGATTGCGGTAAGTTGTCATGGCGGTGCCATTGATCGTATGAGAACCTTGCTGGAAAATTGTCTCCGTTACACCCGACTCAATATAGTAGTCTTTTTTAATAGGATCGCTCAACCCGTAGGAGACTGAAACGAAGGGATTGAGGAGGACGGGCACAGAGATTTTGGTGATCGTGTCTCGCACTGTCGGCGAAGGTAATAGATTGTCTTGAGGATAGATATATTCAGCATAAATAAGCTCTAGCTTTACAAAATCGGGAACCGGCACTTTATAGTAGAGGTAAAGGTCAACTTTTTGAAACTCTCCGGCTTCTTGCTGATAAAAGACTGGGTTTGTGCGGCTCTTGTCCTGCAGACTCATCGAACCCCAAGCTCCTGCACCAAGGCCCCAGGTCGAGAAGAGCCAAAGGCTAGGCTGAAGAGCAGGACCTTGCGTAAGGGTATATCCTCGCTGAATCGAAGCACTCGTCACATCGACTGTCGCGCGCGCCTTGATGGGCGAGTCAGCGTGAGTGATCGACATCTGAGCCATAGATTGCTGTGCAAAAACACTGAGCCCTGTGAGAAGTAAAGCTCCCGCTAAAAATCTCTGCATAAGTCCCCCCTTGAATAAATTTTGCTTCTCTCATGTGAGTCGAAGCGGAAAGAAGCCTTTAAAGCCAATCTGGAGCAACACGTCTCAAGATCGGAACGAGAATCTCTGCCCTGTTCCCATACGAGGTTTATCTCGCGAATTTTTTGTGAACATACACGTCCCGCATGACTACTGTCAACCGGCTACTGGGGCTAGGCATAGGCTTTTCAGGGCGGACAGGTGCCTCGCGTACCTTTGCTGTCCCATGCGCAATAACTACTAAATTCACCCTATTTTTCATGATTCCCAAAATCCCGTCCCGCCGGCGAGTAAAGTGAAGGTCGAAGCGGCCGATGAGAGAGCGGGGTAGAAATCTCGGCAAGCTTTGGCCCAGAAGGGATTGATTTTTGGCGATCAGCTCTAAAAAAATTTACGAGTACATCGTTGTGCATGAGAATCAAGTCGATCTCTCGAAGGCGACCTATAGTGCTGACCTTTCTTCGACAGACCTCGATGCGGAAACCCTGCGTTTTCATGCCACTATGGATAGGGTTGTGTTTAAAAAGCCGCTCGAAATAGTGACTCGTGTCCTAGAAGCTAACGGATACGTCATCAATCTTGAAAATCTGCTGGGTTGTCTCGACCATTTCACCTTAGGCGCTAAGGTCAAGCTGGGGGATAAATTTCAGCCTGAACAGGTGGCTGTGCCACGAAACTTCATGCCCTGCATTCAGTTTGAATTGCCGAATAAAAGCAAGAAGGGCTTCCTGCTCAAACAGTTCTACGCTGAAATCGAAAGCTATGAGCAAGAGATTGCCCGGCTTCAGGATGGCGATGGGGCAAAAGCTGGAGAGAAAGCCAAGTCGCGCGAGCAACTGAGGCGTGATATCGAAAGGCTCCTCGCAGACAACAGTAAGCTCAGATCGGAAGTCAACGATCTGACTCAAAAGCTTTCGGAAGCGATTAAAATTCAGGTCACAGCCACCCGAGCTCTCGAGTCGCACAATATTATTCCGCCTCAACTGCGCATGGCTAATGTGCGCGAAATCAGTTTGCGCGATCGAACCCTATTACTTAAATCAGGGCGAACCAATATCCCTCTGCCGATGATCCTCCTGCAAAGTCTGCCCGAAATTGGTGATCCCTGCCTGGTTCACATTGCAGATGGTAAAACCATAGGCGCCTTCTTCTACCACAAGCCAGGTCGCGCCTTTGCCACGGAAATCGCCGAAGTTCTTTTTGCCGGCGAAGGGTTCTGCAAAGTACGAGATGGTAGACGTAAGATATTCAACCTCACGCCGCAGAATGATCTCGAGCAATCGATCCTGAAGAATATGCGGCGTGGCGAAAAGATCATGATTCACTCCATCGATGGTTACATGATTCGATTCGAAGAGCTGACGATGCCGGTCGAAGCTCATTTTGCAGAGAGTGTCCAAGAAAAAATCGCCATGCATCAGCTCGAGCAGGTGGAAGAAGCGAGGGTGGCTTCGGAAAGCAAGGCCCCTCGAGGTAAAGAAAGGGAAGAAGGCTGATGGAAGGTTTAGCTTACAAAAAGTATCTGCAAACGACCAAAAAGCGTTTTGATCCGACAGCATTGATCGTCAGTGTCGGCGGTATCGGCGCGGTTGTATTCTCAGCTCTCAGCAGTGAAAGCATGAAGTCCTTCTACGATATGAATAGTTTGATCATCGTAGCCGGCGGAACATGTGCTGTTATTCTCTTTCAGTACGATTTTATCAGTTCCTTTCAAACTCTCATGCTCGTCCTGAGATCATTTCTGGGGACACCTGATAAGAAAGTAACGGGTGCCGTCAAAGAACTCGATCAAGCCGTCTTACAGGGAACGCAATTGAAAGATATGCGCGATGGTCAGCAGCTTGACGGCGAGCTCCTCAATGACATCGTCTACATGTACAATCAAGGTCTCCTCTTTGAAGAAATTGACGCCTTCGTAACCTCTCGCATCCAGGATGATTACCTAGCGCGGCGCATCGCCGTCGACATCCTCAAGAGAGCCGGCATTACCTCACCTGCTCTGGGGCTTTTTGGAACGGTCATGGGTCTCATCGGTGTCTTGAAGACCTTGAGCGATCCATCTCAGATCGGAGCCTCCATGTCGCTCGCTCTCATGACGACAGCTTACGGGGCGGGTCTTGGCTCGCTCGTTTTCAATCCATTGGCTGGGCGATTGGAACATCACAATACGATCTATCTGGAAATTCATCAGCAGATTCTCAGTAAAGTTGGAATTCTCCTGCGGCGCGACGAGAGAAGCCGGGACGTTGAACACGAACCTATGGGAGAAGTTGGATGAAGCTGTCCGAGCTCGGCACGAATCACCATGAAAATCAGATGACCTCACTGTACATCAGCTTCAGTGACCTTATGATGCTCCTTCTCGTCT
>CANJJY010000301.1 GCA_947474445.1 Oligoflexaceae bacterium | reverse complement strand
GTTTCGTGAATCCATTCTCTCGAGGGTGACATGCATAAACATATCAGACAGACCTTGCTCCTCGGCCTCGGTCTTGGACTCAACCTTTTCTTACCGGCCTGTACCTTTAAGAAAATTCTTTACGACCACCTCGATAGTGTGGCGATCTATCAGATCGATTCCTACGTCGATCTCAAAGCCGATCAGAAGAAAGCCCTCGAAGGTCCGGTTCAAGCGAATATCGCCTGGATCAAGCAGGCTAAACTCCCCGAAGCTATCGAACTGATGGAGGTCTTGGAAAAATCGGCCGCGGCCCGCAAGTTCGATCAGGCGACCGACAAGCTCTTCTACGATCGTCTCGAGCAGTGGCGCGGGGAAGCGGTCGAGCGGATGCTGCAGCCGACCGCCGATCTCCTGCACAGTCTCGATGGTAAGCAGATCGCCCGTCTGGACAAGAAAATGGCGGAAGCCCTCGAACCGCTCGATCAGCTCATGAAAGAAGATCCAGACGATTTCGATGACGAACTGCAGGACTACATCGACGATCAGGTGAAAAAGTACAAGGCCTGGTACGGAAAGTGGACTCCAGAACAGCGGGAATTGATGGTCAAAACCGTACTGATCGATAAGAGTCATCTCGCCGAAGAATTACTGCAGCGTACCCGAGCGCGGCAGGCTTTTATGAGCGAGCTGAAGAAGGGCGATCGGGCGAGTCTCGAAACTTTTTTGAAAGCCTGGTCTCGCGGTGACAGCGCTTGGCTCGATACTCCTTTCCAAGAGTATCAGACGGCGTCGCGGGCCCGCTGGAGGCAGTTTTGGACCAAACTACACGAGAGCCTCAGCGTCGAACAGTGGCAGCATCTGGAGAAGCGACTGCATGAAGTCAAGCAGGATCTCATCGATCTCCATGCGCGTCCGGCTTGATCCTCCTGCCTGATCAGTAGGCGAAAGTATCGTAGGATTCCTGTTTGGGGCGATGCGGCGACACGGCATCAACGCGTGGGTTATAGCGGAGCATGAGCTGGGCCCGCGGCGACAGACGCCGATAGGTCTCTTCAGGAATTTCGATGTCAACCTCGGGACGCTGTAGCCAGCGTCGACTGTAGCCAATGACCACCATGGGGCGCGGAATATCCGTTCGGTTCGGCGTCCCTCGGTGCAAACCCCTCACATCGCGTATCATCACATCGCCGGCTTGCATCAGGATGGGTTCGAGCTTGATCGTGCCGGCTTCGATGCGGGCCAGAGCTTCTGCTTTTGGCAGCATGTGCGTGCCGCGGGCGATTTCGATCGGCCCATTCGCGGCGGTGACATCGACCAAAGGAAAATTGACGGCCAATTGAAAGGGCGGCGTTTCGCTGCCCGTTTCGGGGAACAGCGGCGGGGCATCGCGGTGAGTCGGCTGGTAGTCCGATCCCCGCAGCGGCGTGTCGGTCGCCAGCTGGCACATCACGAAATCTTCGCCCACTAAACCTTCCAAGATAGCGAGCAGCGCGTCGTGTTCAAAAATAGAGGGATCGGCAAAAGGCTCGACGAAAGGCAGCGTTACATAATAGCGCGCGCTGCCTCGATTGAGCTCGCTGCCGCCCTCGGTGATGTAGGCGTCGAGCAAAGGGTGAAAAGCCTGACGCCAACGCGCGAGAGTCGCTCGCGAAAAGAGGCTAGAAACCACGCAAAATCCATCCCTCAGCACCTCTTGCGTATAAAGACTGATGGCTTGCTGGCTCATCATGCTGCTCTGGGTCATGGCATACCTCGCAGATCAAAAAGATGGCGACCGTTTCACCGTCAAGCTAAGAGCTCGGCTTCTATCTTGCAAGAATAAGATGGGTTGAAGATAGATTCACGCAAAGCATTGCATCTATCGAGCGTCTCATCTCTCTATTTATGAGACGCTCAATAAACAGGAGGTAAGGCCATGAGCCTAGAGAGCGAAAGGGGAGAGAGCATGAAAAATCAGGCTCCTGATGAGCCTATAATCGGGGTTAAGAGAGATGCCAAAGAAGGCGACCGCGAAAGCCAGCGGATCACAGCGGCTGCTGAAGGAGGGCTGACGCCCTTGGACGATGCTATGGATGATCCAAGGTTTTCGATCGGCGCGACGATCAATGAAAGTTTGGTGGCCCCTCTAACCGCAAGCCAAGAGAGTCGCGATGCCTTTGAGGACGGAACAGATCCGCGGCTCGATACACCCGCGCATGAGCTATCGCCAGTGCCGCATCAAGGAAAAGACAGCGATCTGGGAGCTCCCGAGGATAGGCTTGCGCTGAGTTCCTCTGATGCTGCTGTCAGCGAGGTGGATACCCCCGATGATCTGGATGCCTGGCGGGATCACGAAGATCAGCAGCGGGCCGAGGCTCAAGCAGGGCTTGCATCTGAGGGAAGCATGGCACCGATTGGAACATCAGCGGCAGATCAGGTGCGAGACGATGATGCCACGCGTCGTGTCAGCGCGCGAACAGCCTGGTTGCGCGATCGCTTCAAGGCGCAGCCTTTTATGTTCGCTTTGGGGCTGGCTGGCCTGGGGTTTGCGGCAGGACGTGGGCTGGTGCCCTTATTGAGGAGCAGGTCCACAAAGAAATGATTTTGATTCCCTTCGAGGCGCGCTTGCGGCGGCCGTCTCCGCGCGAAGGAAGGCTCAGGCCGCAAGCGTCTGAATTTGCTGCCCACCCATAAATGGAAAGGGCGAGACCCCTCGCGGCATCTCACCCCTCCTTCGATCAGAGCTCAGCTGAGGCAGGCCCCATCAGTGGTGGCCTACCTTGTCCCCGCGAAGCTCACGAACCAAAGCGTCCGCTTTATACACTTTTTCTAGACCCTCGAGGATGCCGGCTGAGTGCACGGACACAGCCCGATTGAGTTGAGGATCAAAACCATAGCTGCCGCCGAGCGACCAGATATTGCCGTCGAAGATGAGACCGACGATTTCCGCGTCCTTGTTGATCACGGGCGAACCTGAATTGCCACCGATAATGTCATTGCTCGAGGCGAAGTTCATCGGCGTCGCGGGATTGATCTTGGCTTTGCTCTTCAACCAAGTGCCGGGCAGAGCAAAAGGCTCTTCGCCGGTGTGAAGGCTGAAGAGGTCGCCCATGCGCGTCAGAGCCGGTACTTCTACGCCCGCATCGGTGAGGCCTTGGACCTTGCCATAGTTGAGGCGCAGCGTGAAGGTGGCATCCGGATAGACGCTGGTGCCATGCAGAGCGAACTTTGCGCGAGCGATCAGCTCGTGGCCGCGATTGATCTCGCTGTTGATCTCTTCATCGACGGTTTTGCGCAGCGCGCGCGCTTCAGGATCGACCAGCACGGCAAGCTTGATCATAGGATCCTGCGAAGCTGCGATGGCCGCGGCGCCGCCTTCAAACAGTCGCTTTCTTTCCGCCAGATCCCTCAGCTTGCTGCCTTTCACCAAAGAGGCGGCGAGTTTAGCCGGTGATTGTTTGCCCAAGGCTTTCATCACGACTGGGTGAGAGGGTCCGAGAATCTCGCGCAGCTTTTCGAGGCCGAAGCGGAGACGGAGCTCTTCCAACTCGCTATAGATCGGAGCCTCGGAGAAAACTCTTTGCTTGAGCTGGGGGAGGCTTGATTCGCTGAATTCGCGCAAACGTTCTTCGTTCGGCTTGCTGCTCTCCGCCGCGTGACGCACCAGCGTGCGGGCGATGCGGAAGATATCGCTGTCAAAGCCGCGACCGCCTTCGATCATCTGATAGCTCTGCTGCAGAGGACGCATGCGATCGACCGCGCGGCCGATGATGTTCCATGCTTCGCCATATTTTTCTTTCAGCTCAGGCTTGGCGGCGATTTCCGCCTGGAACTTCTGTTCGGCTGCGACCTTGGCCGCGAAAAAGCTTGGCTCGACCAGGGCTTCACGGCGACCTTTGGAAGCTTTGAGGCCGTTTTCTATGCCGAAGAGGAGCCCGGTGCTGATCCGCTTTTGCTCAGCGCCGCGCTGTCCGAATTCACTGACCAGACCGCGAGCTTCCGACATCATTGCCAGCGAACGGGGGAGCAGGATATCGCGTTCATAGGTCAGCTCGGCGATGGTGTCTTCGCGGTTGGTATGACCAGGATGTCCTGATACGAAAACCAACTCGTCCGCTTCCGCACCTTTTTTAGAGAAAGGAAAGTAGTGGGTAGTCGCCGCCGGCTTGCCATCTTCATAGATGCGCATGAAACTCACGTCGTAGTCGTAACGAGGGAAGGTGAAGTTAGAAGGATCGCCCCCGAAGAAGGCGATGGAAAACTCGGGTGCAAACACCAGACGCACGTCTTGGAAACGGCGGTACTGATAGAGGGCATAGCGTCCGCCCGCATAGAGGGTTACGACATCGCAGCGAACCTTGTCGCTGGTCGCGCATTCTGATTCGATCTTCGAGAAAGCAGCTTTCTGCGCGGTTGCAAAACTCTTGCCTTCCTTGCCTTTGGTGGCTTCTTCGACCCGCGCCGTCACATCCGAGATTTTTTCGAGCTGGTTGATCTCGGTGTTGGGACAGCGGAGCTCCTTGCCGGCATCGGCCGCGTAGAAACCGTCCTGGCTCAAGTCTTTGGTCTTGGTCGACAGTTGCTGGATGCAGCTGTGCGCGCAGTGGTGATTAGTCATCACGAGACCCTGAGACGAGACGAAACTGCCGGAACATCCCTGCGCTAAACGCGCCGAGGACAAGCGGACCTTATCGAGCCAAGCTTGATCGGGCTTGAAACCATACTGCTTGGCGACCGCTTCCGCTGGAAAATTATCATAAGTCCACATTCCCTCTTCGGCCTGAGCTAAGGACGACAGGGTCCACAATAAGAGCAAGAGCCTACGCATGAATACTCCTCATCGGATACATTGAGAGGCCTGGTTATAACGCCAAGGGCCCCCGAGACGCAACAGAGCCTTCCCCCTTCCCTGTGGGAAAAGTGCTCGCGCAGAGCTCACTTAAAGGACCTGCATCCAATGCGGACTCAGAGCGAAGGCTGCGTTGATCAGACCTACATGCGAATAAGACTGCGGGAAATTACCGAGCTGACGTGGCTCAGTGAGGCTGCAATGCTCGGCGTAGAGGCCGAGATGGTTGGCATAATCCTCGAGAGAAGCCACAATTTGACGGCCTTTCTCGATGTCGCCTATCGCTGCGTAGGCCTGAGCAAGCCAATAGGAGCAGATGAAAAAGCCGCTTTCCGGCGTTCCGAAGTCATCAAAGCGTCGGTAGCGAAAGAGGAGGGCGCGACCTTCCGCCGTCTCGGGGTCGAGTGCGAGACTGCGGGCGATACCCTCCGTCGTCTTCCGGGCGAGTTCGAGGTCGGGAAATCTCAGGATGGCCAGTTGCAAAAGAGAAGCATCGAGAGAAGGATCCTCGGGACTGTTGCAGAGAACGCCATCGTGCACAGCGGCGTGGATGCGACCGATCGCGCGATGGCGATGTTCCTGCAGGCGCTCGAGGGTGCCGATTTCTAAAACGCCGAGCCGACCCTTTTCCACGATCTGTATCATGCGGTCGAGGCCGGCCCAGCACATCAGATTAGTAAATGTGTGCTCGCACTGCATGCCGCGTAATTCCCAGAGCCCCGCATCGGGTCGCCCGATCGATTCTATGCAACGCTCGCTCAACCACAGCATGATGCGGTTGAGATGCGACTGGCGCAGATCATAGAATCGTTCATCAAAATAG
>CANJJY010000300.1 GCA_947474445.1 Oligoflexaceae bacterium | reverse complement strand
TAGCGATGATCGTTCGCGCGGGCTGACGGCACGACCTTTTCTTCCATCACGCGCAGGGGAATGCGATGACCCGGATGCTCGAGCACGAGATAGTCGCGCGAGCTCAATTTTTCGGGTGAAATGATACCAATCGTACAAGAGGAGAGCTCGAAGGCTTGATAGTCCAAGGCTTGATTGGTGGCGGTCAAACGCAAAACACCAAGATTAGACTTGGGTGATTGAAAGGACATCTCCGTCTCCTTTAGGCTCCACGACATCGAAAGGGCAAGCCCTCGACTGGGACATAAAGAAAACTTCGGCAAAGACTGGCTCAAACTTGATGAAATTGAAAATATTCTGTATTCACCAGTCTTAGCGGTGACTTGGCGGACCCTTCTGAGAACATACCTGGACTTTTTTTAGGCAGGCTTCGGCAAGTTGGCCCCGGCGAGGCGCGCGGCCATAAAAAAAGCCCGAGCTCCCAGGGGCTCAGGCATGGTCAGACAAAACACTTCAGAATTAAGCGAGGCGCAAAGGCCGCATCGATAGATTCGCGAGGCTGTCGCTTTCTGACGATAATTGATTGAGCGAGACGACATCGGCGCCATAGAGCTTTTCTAATGCACCGCGATCTTTTTCGATGGTAGGACGCGGGGGATACCAGCTTGCATAGCTATTGAAGCTCGATAGCTGATCACCGTTCCTCATTCGACGCACGACTTCAGCGTTGCGATCACGCCTTAGACTTCTGTTCTTAAATTCGGTAGCTTTTTTCATGGGACCCCTCTCCTGCGCACTCATTAATCCACCTATCGGAATCATACAGAGTGACTTTAGGAGAGCTTTCCGGTCGTCATTTTTCTCTATTTGTTTCGGATACTTACACGAAATAAAAAAATTCAAATTCCGGCTTGAACCCCGATCAGCAGGCTGAGACTGTCTGCATCGATGTCTTTTCCCGTGATCGTGCCGGTCGGTATGGAACCGAGATCGGTAACCTTATCAAAGGCTAAGGTCCGGGTGGCTTTTTCCACTTCAAACATGACCCCAAGGCGCAAAAGGAACTCCCACCGAAGGCCTGCTGCCAGGTAAAGACCCGAAGGTTTGTAGAGGAGGCTCGGTTCGTCCCCACCGATAGGACTCAATTTCGCGGCATAGGCGCCAGCGACCGTATAGCCAATTTTGGCATAGGGAACTAAACCTGCGACCTGCAGAGGTAACCAGGCCTCCACTTCCAGTCCGAGGTCGAACCCATCGACTTTCTGATAACCCGACTTTTCTAACTTGTCCCAGGAGGTTTGTGCCACGGAAATACCAAATCCTATCGGAACGAGCGGAATGGGATCTAAGTGGGCCGCTGCCTTCAATTCAGTTCCGGATCCATCTTCGCTGACGCCTGAACTCTTGAAGGTCGTGTTGCGCTTACCCGTCATCACTTGCACATCAAAAAGCGCCCAGGCAGGCGTTGAAACGAGGACCGAGAGATACAGCAGATGCATGCTTAGCTTCATGAAAATCCTCCGCGGCAGTAAGAGAAGAGAAAAGAAGAGAAAACTGTTGTTCCTTCTTTCTATCACGAATAGGATGCGGCAACAATGCGGGTTTTGCATCGACAGTGAGGGGGCCGAAGCTTTGATGCGGGTTTTACATCTTGTCAGTGAAATGACGTGGAGAGGCGGAGAAAATCAGTTAAGGCTCCTCCTCGAACATACGCAACCCGGCATCTGTCAATGGTTTGTGGCCGCTCCTCCGGGTAGTGCGGGAAGTGAGCGGCTCGCCTCTTTTGCAACTCTCTACGAGCTACCCCTGCGAAGCTGGCAGGGATTATCCGCTCTCCCGTCTCTCTTAACCATCATCGATCGCGAGGGGATACAGCTCGTCGATTGTCAGAGTTCGCGTGCGCACAATATCGGCCTCGCCATGAAGTACCTGCGACCCGAGCTTAAGCTCGTCGTTCATCGCCGGGTCGATTATCCGCCGGGAAGCAGTTGGTTCAATCGCCGCAAATACCTCAGTTCCAGGGTCGATCGCTATATTTGTATTTCTGCTGCCATCGCCGCTCTTCTGCGCGCCTACGGGATCGAGGAAAAGAAGTTGCGACTCGTGCCCAGCGCAGTCGATGCACGACCTTTTCAAAGCGTCGATCGCCTCGCAGCGCGGCAAAAATTTTACGCGGACATGGGCCTGCCTTCTGAGGTGCCGGTGATCGGCAACGTCGCTTATTTAACCGAACAAAAGGACCATGCGACTCTCCTGCGAGCTCTGGCGATTCTGCGGCAGAGAAAGCTCGATTTTTTCTGCTTTATCGCTGGAGCAGGAGCTTTGGAGGCTGAGTTGAAGACCTTGGCGCAAAATCTCGATCTTGGCCCGAGACATATACGCTTTCTCGGCGTCCGCACCGACATTCCCGAACTACTCGCCGCCGCATCGATTTTTGCCTTATCCTCCCGCGATGAAGGTCTCGGCACCAGTTTACTCGATGCGGTTCACAGCGGATGCACGCTGGTAGCCACCGCTGTCGGTGGCATTCCAGAGATCGTGATTCCCGAACAGACCGGTCTTCTAGCGCCCGCGGGTGATGCCGAGACCTTTGCCGCTCAATTAGAGCGCCTGCTCGGTGATACGGCCCTGCGGCAATCCCTTGGTGCAGCTGCCAGCCAACACGTTAACACGCATTTTTCCTTATCGAACATGGTGGAAGGAAACCTCGCTGTTTACCGTGAGCTGTTAGGTCAAAGTCCTCCGCGATGAATGGCCGCTGCGATCGCTTCCCTGCGGAGCGATCACAAAAATCAGTCGAGTCGACTGGCAAAATGGATACTTAAGCACAGACTCGGGCCCCCATATTCCCTGCGCCTTAAGTCCTGACACCAGGCGCGATCGACTCACTCGGACGCAGCGGGAGGGGATCTACGCCGAATCCTTCCACCACTTCCATAGCTTACATATTCGATTGCGTGCTTCTCTCAAGCCTGAGCCCTCCGCGCCGATGGACAGTCTAGAGCTTCGCAGTACTTCGTTAAGTCGACGAGACCGACCTGGTCACCCAGATTTAACGAAACCCGGCGATAGGTCATCCCCGTGACAGGAGGTCGAGATGGGATTACGACACCGCACCCCTATGAGTGCGTTGAGAGAACAAAGACGCAGTGCCGAGCAGGGTCTGCCCCGCTCCCCCGCAATGGCTGCACCATCTTTTCCACGCCGCGCAAGCCGCATCCGGCTATCCGCCATCGAGCCTGGCAGCGAATCAAGTCGCTTGACCTGGTCCGTCGGTCCGAATGATCTCCTGCCGATCTCTGAAAAATGTCAAAAATTACTGACGCGTCTCCGCTCCTCTCTCCAGCCGCAAGATGAGGCCGAGCGACTCGAAAGTCAGGTCGTCAGTTCCGAATATCGTTCGATCCAAGATGAGCTCGCTCGACTTGCACAACATTATTCTCAAAAGCGGATGGCCTGCGAACCGGAGACTCCCGAAACGGAATCGTGGCGAGAACTCCTGATTCCTCTCAGTTTTCATCGGCAAGAAGCGGCCGACGAATTGCCTTATCGCTCGCTCAAAATCGATGCCGGAAGCGACCGGACTTTCCCCCAAATCCGGGCTCTCGAGCGCTCACCCGATGATCTTCGCTACCTCCAAGAGCCGCAGGCTCCTGTGACGCCAGTGCCGGGAACCATCCTGACTCTCGTGCCGAAGCTGCCCCATCCTGTCCAAAATGCCAAGGCATCCCTGCTCATCGACGATCCGCAGGCCGATCCGGAAATCGGCGCTGAGGCGGCCAATCTTATGCAACAAAACCTTCATTTTGCGCGCATTGTGACCACCGTGGTCAACATCCCAAGTGATGTCATTATGAGTCTCCTCGACGATTAAGGAGGCTTGAGCCTACGTCAAGTCTCGCCAGCTCCCTTTGTCCTCGGCCGCTCCGTGGCGAGATCAAAAGCTCCGCGCCTGAACTCCTTCGGCCTCATTCGACCTTGAGCAAATCCCTCGAACAGTCTATCTTTTGCCATTCCAAGGACATTTTCGCAGCGCAGGAGTCGCAGCTTGAACGATATCGACCTCATGACCAAAATCGTCTCTTTATGCAAACGTCGGGGCTTCGTCTTCCAGAGCTCGGAAATCTACGGCGGACTCAAATCGTCTTACGATTACGGTCCTCTCGGCGTCGAATTGAAACGCAACATTGCTGCGGCCTGGTGGCGTTCGATGGTTTACGAGCGCGACGACATCTGCGGTATCGATGCTTCGATCATCATGCACCCTAAGGTGTGGGAAACATCGGGGCACGTCGCTGGCTTTTCAGACCCTTTGGTCGACTGCCTCAATTGCAAAGAGCGCTTTCGTGGCGACAAGGCGCCTCGCTTGCCGGTAGGCAGCGAAGTGACTTTCCTCAAAGGCGGCAAGTCGGGAGCTGAGAAGATCAAGGGGACCGTCAAGGCCTGCGGCTATGTCTGCCCTGTTTGCGGTTCCTCCGAGTTGAGCGATGAGAGGCAATTCAACGGCATGTTCCGCACCTCGCTCGGTCCGGTGGATCCGCTCGATGAATTCTTTCGCGAGATCAAAGGCAAAGATCTGAGTGAAAAAGAGATGCGCGGCCTCTATGAAGAGAGTCTGCGGCGCTCGCTGGTTTACTTGCGTCCCGAGACGGCTCAGGCCATGTTCGTCCAATTCCTGAACGTGCAGCAAAGCGCTTCGATGAAGGTGCCTTTTGGAATCGCCCAGCAAGGGAAATCCTTCCGCAATGAAATCGTGGTCGAGCACTTCATCTTCCGCTCCTGCGAATTCGAGCAGATGGAAATGGAATTTTTTGTCGAGCCGGGAACTCATCAGCAATGGCTGAAGTACTGGACGGACGAACGCATGAAATGGTACCGGCGCTATGCAAACCAGGGCGAGAATTTTCGCTTGCGGCAGCACGAAGCGACGGAACTCGCGCACTATTCCGATGACTGCTACGACGTTGAGTATCTCTATCCTTGGGGTTGGGGTGAGCTCGAGGGTATTGCCTCGCGGACAGACTATGACCTCAAGCGTCATGCGGCGGCGACCGGCGTTAAATTAAGTTATTTCGATCAGAATAAGCCTGATCCGGAAACGGGCAAACCCGGATGGCGCTATGTTCCCTACGTGATCGAGCCGGCGGCGGGTCTGACGCGTTCGGTGCTCGCTTTTCTACTCGATGCCTATTCAGAGGAGCATGGGGTCGATGCCAGTGGCCAGGAAAAAATCCGCGTTGTGCTCAAGCTCCATCCCAGCATAGCTCCGGTCAAAGCCGCGGTCTTGCCTCTCGTCAAAAAAGACGGGCAGCCTGAGAAGGCCGCAGCGATTGCCAAGGCTTTGCGCGAAGCCGGGCTCAATGTCGCTTGCGACGAACAGCAGAGCATAGGCAAGAGGTATGCTAAGCACGATGAGATCGGTACACCTTTTTGTATCACGGTCGATCCAGAGACGATGCAAAGCGATACGGTAACGGTTCGATACCGCGACACGGCCGAACAAAAACGCATGTCGATCGCGGATTGCGTCGAGACGGTGATCGCCAGCGTTCGTCATCCAAGTTAGAATAGTAGGGAATCGAGAGTCGGGTAGCGAAGTCATCGTCGGCTCAACGGACAAAAGTCTGGCTTATACAGGGGAACGCAGGAAACACCCGAGTTTACCCAGGTAGATGAGGATTTTTTCAGCGCCTTTTGAGACAGGC
>CANJJY010000299.1 GCA_947474445.1 Oligoflexaceae bacterium | reverse complement strand
GTCCCTGTCTGCGATTGACCGATGAGATCCTGGCCAGCGAGCAGGAGGGGGATGCTTTGTTCCTGTATAGGCGTCAACTGCGTAAAGCCGAGCTCGCGCAAGACTTGTTGTTGAGCAGTAGAAAGTCCAAACATCGTGGCGCTTTGGGTCGGCTTCGCAATCTGAGTCATGAGTCTTTATCCTGTAGGCGACTGGAAGGCGCTAAGCTACACCAGTGGGACCTAATAATCCATCCTTTACCAGCGAAATCTCGATCCTAATTCGTAGATGGTCGAGGCTTCCGGCACACCCAGCACCGCCGAGGGTTGGCGACCGACATCCATGCGGAAGTAGTGCTCCCAGCGCAGATGCGTGCGATAGATCGTATCGAGCTGAAGCTGACTCGCTATTTGAAACGTCTTGGCCCGGGCTCCCGCGCCCGTGAAATGATGAAGGCCAGCCGCTGCGCTGAGGTCACTGGACCAAGCCAGATTCCAAGCGCGCGTCACGCCTCCCGACAGTTCATAGATTCTCCTGTCGAAGCCGTCACGCAGAGGACTGCGATAGTCTAGCGTCGACCACCGAAAGCCATAGCGCTGACGCCAGAGTCGAGACTCCGGTCCCTGCCAATGGCTCGCGATATGAAGAGTCTTGAGACCTTGATCGGAAGTGAAACCTTTTTCACCCGTTTCGATGTCGAGAGGAGCCTCGCCCGCGGGATCGGGATCTAGGCCTTGCATCTGACTGAGCGATTGGGTGAAGCGTCCTGTCCACAGCGTCCAGCTCGTGTGGAGATCGTAGGCAAAGTAGTCGAAGTTCGCGGCCGATCCGCGTTGCTTGCGACCGATGGCAGGTTGCAACACAAACTGAAGGTCGTGGTCTGCGCCGACTTCAAACGCGAGAGGCAGAGACAAGTTGAATTGACTCAAGCCCAACTGACTATAAGGCTTGGCCTGATAGAGAGCATACAGCAAATCTAATTTGAGACTCACCTGATGCGTCTGACTGCGATCGAGCACCCGCTCGACTCCGCTGTCCAGGCGAAAGTAGGCGGAGGCGACGGGAGCGATGCTGCTCAAGGAATGGTCTTCCGGTGCATTGCTATCGCGGCCATAGCTCAGCCCAAGAGTATAGAACCAGCGCTTATCCTCAAGGAGCGCATCGACCCATTCTTCGCGTGACTTCTGCAGGTTGAGAGGTTCCTCATCGATGGCGTTGAGACTCCAGATATCGAGAGCCGACCGCCTTTGCTCTTCGCGTTGCCATAGCACGCCGAGCTGATAGCGCTCTCTGACGTTGAGGACAGGCGCTGCGAGCGCGAGGTGTGGGGCGATGCGATCTTTGAGTTTGGATGGACTGGGGCTTTGGCTGCGCAGCTGAGCGAGCCATTTTTCTTCGCGCAGGATGCCGCTTTTGGGGTGTGCCGGTGTTAGCACTTTGGAAACTTTCTCGGCCGCTTCATTTTGCTGGAGCCGATAGAGAAGGAAGGCGTCCAGGCCTTCTAGATTTTCGCTGAGGTTTTTTCTCTCCTCGTCCGAGCCACGGCGGAGAAGATGCAAGGCTTCTTCATGCCGGCTGAGGCCGATCAATTGGAGAAGCGTAGCCTCATCGTTGGTTAAGCCCTCCGTCTTTTCCTCGAGAATGCGCAGGCGAAAGGCGCGAATGGCCGCGATCTGGGGCTTTTCGTCTTTGGCCACTTCGCTCAGCAGCTGGGGTGAACTTTGAAGCAAACGTGCTCCCCAGACATCGGGATCAGCGCTGCCTATCGTCAGATAGAAAGAGCGTTCCTTGAGTTCAAGGCGGAGGACCTGCTGCGGAAAGAGCTCGATGCGTGTGCGACCATCTCGTTTAGCGGTGAGCTGAAGATCCTGCAGGGTGCGGAGGTATCCTTCATCGCGGCCAGGGCGCAAAGCAAGGGAAGGGAGATAGAAGCGGGAGCGACCCTGGAGCTGATAAATTTCCAGCACCGATCCTTCGCGGATGACCAGCACATCGCTGGCGCTGTCGGGAAGGAGACTTAGGTCGCGCCATATCTCATCACTTGTATCCTTCCACCGCAGACGAGGCGCTTCCCCATGGCAGGTCAAGCGCAGGTAAGCAGTGTCCTCCAAGAGGGTCCAGCGCCAACCCTTTTCATTTTGCAGGGCGTGAAGCGATGTCGAGGGCAGAATCAATCCATAGAAGCGCTGCGGAGCCCCGAGCGCCACGATTCCTGCACCGCCCGTGTAGATGCGGGTGCGGAGAGGCATAGGGATGGTGTCGCCTTTTAAGGTGGTGGCTTTCCTGCGGCCTCGATGCATGAATCCAGCTTCATTGAGAGACCAGACCATGACCGGCGATTGGCTTTCGTCAGCTTCTTCAAGCGAAGAACTTTCTTCTTCAAAGCCATCGGGCGTATCGCTCTCGATTTGCTGGGTATCCGGCACGACGAAACCGTCCGCATCGCGTGGACCGAAGAGTTCGAGGGCGCGCGGCCACGGCTCCGACGCTGCGGCTAGCAGCGTGGACGACAGAGTGAGAATCAAGAGCCAAAGGCTCCTGCGCAGGCCGGTCAACACGGAGTGAACTCCCTCGAAGGCACGTATCTTTACCGGAGAGGGATCGGTAGGAGTCACTGAAGACTAGATGGGCAGACTTTGCCTGGATTAAAAAAGGTCTCCTACCCAGACTCCACGTGGAGAGGGAAGGAGACCAGCTCAGGAAAGGCGACTACTTACGTATCCCTGCGAAGAAGAACGTGCCTCCTCGTTCAAGTTGCACGAGGGCTTTGGAGCCTGGCGCATTTTTCACAGCCTTGTTGAATTCCTCAACGCTTTTCACGGGCTGCTGATTGACGGTCAGAATCACATCACCCTGGCGAATGCCCGAGGTCGCTGCGGCTGCATTGACATCAGTGACGATCAAACCGCGTTTGCTTTGAATACCGAGCTGCTCGATGAACTCGCCATGCTTTTTGCGGTCGAGGACTTCAAGCTTCAAGCCGTAATGGAAATCTCCGGCCGGGCTGGCCTCGTCGCCTTGGTCGGATTCTTCGCTGTTCCCTTTGGCCAATTTCATCGCTTTGTCAAAATCGCCGAGAACGACGGACGTCTCGCCCTGCTTGCCATTGCGGAAGTAGGTGACCTTGACTTTGGAGCCTGGTGGCATGAAGTAAACCGCATTGGTGAGATCCGAACTCGACTTGATCACTTTCTCGTTGATGCCGGTGATGACATCACCCGACTGAAGACCACCCTTGCCAGCTGGCGTTTCTTTTTCAACATTGGCGATCAAGGCTCCATGAGTACCTTTGGGAAGATTGAGAGCGCCCGCGAGCTCCTCATCCAATTCCTGCGGCGCGAGTTGAACGCCCATGAATCCGCTGGAGACTTTGCCCTTGTTGATCAACTGATCGGCGATGGTCCGGACGATGTTGGAAGGAACGGCGAAGCCGATACCCGCCGACGAACCTGTCTGCGAATAGATAGCCGTATTGATGCCGATCACCAGACCTTCCATGTTGATGAGAGGGCCCCCGCTGTTACCGGGATTGATCGCTGCATCAGTCTGAATGAAGTTGCCGCGCGTCGTCAGCTGGAGATTGCCGCGAGCAACCGCCGAGATTGCACCGAAAGATTGGCTGAATTCCAGCCCAAAAGGAGCGCCGAGCGCGATGACGAATTCTCCGACCTTGAGATTGTCGGAATTGCCGAGCGAGAGTTCGCCGAGGCCTTTGCGATCGAAGTTTTGGTCTTTGATCTGCACAACGGCGATGTCGGTGTTTTGATCGCGACCCAAAACTTTAGCTTCGTAGGTCGAACCGTTGCCGAGTTTCAATGAGATCTCGTCGGCTCCTTCGACGACGTGATTGTTGGTGAGGATATAGCCTTTGGCGAGATCGACAAAAAAGCCGGATCCTACACCCGCCTTTTGTTTCTGCTCGGGAGCCCCTGGAGCCGGTTGTTGACGAAAGCGCGGACCGAAAAAGAAATCGAAGGGATCCATTTCATAATAAGGGCGGCCTTTGATGATCTTCGAGACGGAAATAAGGACCAGGGCTTTACCAGTTTGATCCGAGAGTTCAGAAACACCCGCCGAAACCTGGCGAAGGAGACGCACATTCTCTGATACTTTAATGTTTGGATCAGGCTGGGACAGCTGATAAGCGAAAGCATTTGAATTGATCAAACTCAAAGTCAGTGCAAAAATTGTAGCAGCTACGTGACGAAATATCATGGGACCGCAAGACCTCCCTGAGGGTTGTAAAACGAAGTCTCCCGTATTCTGCTACTTTGATGATGAAATGCAAATAAGTTCTCGTGTACGAATAGGTGAGCTGGCGCCCCCCGGCCGATCGGCAACTAAAAAAGAGGGAAAGATCCGTGAATGAACTGGCTCCACATGCTCTCAAGCATGGTTTTGGTCTCGGTGGATGGATTCCCCGCTGCCTCGATGTTGACGCGCGTATCCTCCCCGATGCACACGGCTTTTCCGGTGATTCCTACTGGATGGCCCAAGCCCTGCTGGCTGCGATGGAGGCCAATGGCCCCTCCCATCCTAATCCCTGTGTCGGGGCTGTGCTGGTCAAAGACGGGCGCCTTTTGGCCCGTGCGGCAACTCAGGCTTATGGGGGATTGCACGCGGAACGAGCCTTGCTCCAAGGCCTCGATCCAGCTCTAGTGCGTGGAGCCACCTGCTATACGACGCTTGAACCCTGTACCCATCACGGCAAGCAGCCGCCTTGCAGTGAAGCCTTAATCGCTGCCGGCGTCGCGCGCGTGGTGATCGGTACGACCGATCCATTTCCTGCCGTCGATGGACGCGGGATTACACAGCTGCGCGCTGCCGCCATCGAAGTTCTGAGCGCCTGTCTTGAACGGGAATGTCGCGCTTGGCATTTTCCTTTTTTAGCGTCCATCATTCTCAAAGGACGAAGGCCCGTCATGATCGGCAAGTGGGCGCAAACGCTCGATGGCCACCTGGCCGATGATCGCGGTCTCTCTCAATGGATCTCAGGCCCGCGATCGCGCGGCTACGCGCACTGGTTGCGACAGAAATACGATGCGATCTTGGTCGGCATCGGCACTGTTTTTGCCGATGCACCGAGCCTGACTGTGAGACAATCAGCTCCGCCGCAGCATCGCCATCCTCATAAGTGCGTTTACGATCCCTTTGGTCGATTGGGCCAGGCGACGCCGGAGATACTGAAGGCCTTACGTTCGGAATTGAAACGAGAAGGGCCCTGTCTGTTTTGGCTCGTGCAAACACAGTCGTGGCGCGAACCCAGTTGGTGGAAAGAATGGGCGGACTTCGTTGTTCCTGTCTTCATCGATGAAGGTACCGGTGCGAACTGGCCTGACCATCTCCGCCGGCTGACGGCGGCTTACGAGCAGCGCCTGCAGCGTCCCCTCCAATCGGTGTTAGTCGAGGGTGGTACGCAGCTTTTGACGCAACTTCAAAGAGCTGATCTGCTCGATGCCTGGCAAGTGTTTGTGCGCACCGCTATCCTCGGTGGCCAGGCCCATCGCATCGGACGACTCCCGGTGCGAGAAGGAGAAAATCCCGACCTTATCAATCCTTTGCGTGCCCTCCAGGATAAACAAGACTTTAATCTGCTGGCCAGTTTTCAACTCGATCAAGATATCGTCTTGGAATGCACGCATCACCGCTTTCATTTTTAAGAGGCGCTTTCGCACCCTTGAAGCCGGATCTTTCAAACCTTTTTCCTCCCGCCTTGACAACT
>CANJJY010000298.1 GCA_947474445.1 Oligoflexaceae bacterium | reverse complement strand
TCTTCGAGCGCCGTCAGCGATTGACGTCGTTCAAAGAGTCCGCTGATGGGAAAGGTTTTGGTAATCCCTTTCAATTCAATCAAGCTGTCCATAGGTCCTCACCGTGAAGAATTGTTCGTCTCACCTAGGGTTTCAAAGCCGAACCTGCGAGCAGCATATACAAGACGCGCAGAGTTCCTTGGTAGTAGGGGTTGTCGCCGACCATAGGATCTTGAGCTTCGGGAATACCGCGCAGCCACAGCCGATACCAGCTGTCGGTCGTGTCTTGATTCACCGCCGTGGCCGTTAAGGCGAGTCCACCGACAAAGCAACTGTTCTTCTGGTCGGTTGCGGCTTCCGGCCCGCCCCTGGCCGCGACGTAATCGTGCATTTTTTGCAGAACCATCTGCGCTTCGGCTTGACCATGCCAGGCAAAATCCATAGCGATGCGCCAAGGCACGCGACAGGCTTCATAGCCGTAACTACCGACCATACCGCCATCAACGTAAGCCCAGTCGGGCAGAAGACCGCCCAGGTTCTGTTGATAGCGATTGAGCAGGCGATAGGAATCGTAGGCGAGAGCCAACCAAAAATCGGCGTTTTGGGGCATGTATCGACTGAATTCGCGATAATAGGCCGGGGCAAAATAAGAGGGATTCAAGCGCTGATCATTGGCGTCGAGACAAGCGCCCCAGTGATCGCCGGGTCGCAGCACGAGAAAACCATTGCATTGAGTCACCGCGTACCGCTTGATCGAAGAGATCAAACCCTCGGCTTCTCCGCGATAGCCACCCCACTTGTGGTCAGCCATCACTAAAGCCATCGCGATGTCGAGATCGGCATCCGTCGCTGCTCCTTGGCTCAAGGCTGCGCCGCAGAGGGCAAATCGCCAACTCATCATACCGCTGGAGTTTTTGCGTCGCTGAAAACCGGCGAGCAAGCGATCAAAGGTGGCTCGATCGCCCATACTGACGGCGAGGAGCAGACCGTATCCGGTTCCTTCCGAGACGGCTTCGCTCGCTTCTTTGCGAACATCCGCGCTGCCGTCACCGCAGAGGGCGAGATGTCTTGTCTTCCATCGATCGTATTCGGCCTGCAGTTGATCATCACGGATTTCACGCGGCCGGTACGCAAACCATGATTTCTCGTCGTTTTGATTAAAAGATTGGCTCGCGCTGGGGGCCTCTTGCACTCCCACCGGTCGCATCCGCGGGGCAGCATCGACACTGTTCAGGGCCAGAGCGCAGGTCAGCAAGAGGCTGAAAAGTCGGACATACATCGAGCGACTCCTTGAGCTAAGCCTGCATCACGCCATCTCATGATAAATCGCATCTCAAAAAGCCCCCAGAGGATGCCTTGCTTTTCTTGACCGCGCTACAGAGCTTTGTAAAGTGATTTAACAATCAAATGACTAACAGTCTCGCAAGGCATGGTCAAGACTTGATCAGACGCGCCACCCCTGTCGCATGGAGCAGTAAGGTGCTGCGATCGCAGGCTTGCCCTGCAGCGGAGGACCTCTTTGCTCGGGCGCGCAAAGATAAAATCCATTCTGTCAGATTCTGTAGCAAAACTACTTTGCCCCTGGAAAACGTGTCGGCAAGCGCCCGCTCTTCACTGCGCCAAAGCCTCGAAAAAGCTCTCAGACAGGCTTGACGAGGGGGCCGTCTCCGTGCGCAAATGGTTCTGGCCGCCGCAAGGCTTAGGTGATCGCTGGAGATCTTGATGAAAACTAGTTTGGCTATCGATTTTGGAACTTCTAATTCACTCGTCGCAGGGGCGACAGCGGCTGGGACTTTACCTCCCCTCCCGATCGATCCGAGTCACAGCGATCCCACTATCTTGCGCAGCGTGCTGTATTCACCGCGGCGCCACGAATGGCAAAGTGGTGAAGAAGCCATCGCGCTGTACTACGATCATGGGGCCGAAGGACGTATTTTTCGTTCGCTCAAGAAGTTTTTGCCTGATCGCAGTTTTCAAGGAACGCAGGTTCACGGCATCTACTATTCCCTCGAAGATTTACTGGCGCGCATGCTGTCGACGATGCGAACTCGCGCCGAGATTCACCTGCAAAAAGAACTGGATCAAGTCGTTCTCGGTCATCCAGCTTTGTTTTCGCCGCAGATCGAGCTGCATCGCGAGGCCTTGGCCCGCTTAGACAAGTCAGCTCGCCTGGCCGGCTTTAAACACATCAGCTTTTGTCCTGAACCGGTGGCCGCGGCCCATCATTTTGCGCAGCACCTTCACGAGGCGAAAACCGTGCTGATCGCCGACTTTGGCGGGGGAACTAGCGATTTTACAGTCGTTCGCATGCGCCCTGAGGGCTTTAGCGATCAAGACGTGTTAGCGCTGGGAGGACTGTCGGTGGCGGGTGACGCTTTTGATGGCGGCATCATGGAACACGTCGTCGCGCCTTCCTTTGGGTCGAAGATCATGTATCGAGTCCCTTTCGGTTCGAACATCATGAGTCTGCCCAAAGCTTTGGTGAGAAAGATGTGTTCACCTGCCGATCTGCTCCTCCTCGGCAAACAGGATTACAAAGAGTTCTTTAGGCAGCTCGATCAGTGGAGTGTCGGCGGCGACGATGCCCTCCTCCTTGAGCGTCTCACCATCTTGATCGAAGAGCGGCAGGGTTATCATCTCTTCCAATGCATCGAAGAAGGCAAAAAAGGTCTGAGCACCTCTTCGATGAGTGCGATTGATTATCGATACCCCGGGATTTCTCTCGAACTCCCTCTGCCGAGAGAGGTGTTTCTCGAACTGGCGGAACCTTTAGTTCAAACCATTATGAAAAGTCTCGACGACACTCTGCTGGCGGCAGGTTTGCAGCCGACTGAGATCGACATCGTGTGTTGTACGGGAGGTACGGCTCGACTGGCCGCCTTGCAAGAGGCCTTGGCACAGAAGTTCGGCCGGGAGAAATTGCAGCAGCATCTGCCTTTTCATGCCGTGATCCAAGGATTGGCTCAGCGGGCTTTTCAGCTGCTGGCTGAGTAAGGAAAAGATGGCCTTCTTGAGACGAGATTTATACAAAATGGGGGTTTACTCGCAGCCTTGAGACGATCTCAACGACCTGGAGGGAACGCTTCAGGTCGTTCGGGTGGAAATGAAGACAAAGCTGTTCAGCCGTCTCACGCACCTCAAGGAGGCCCAGCTCCGCGCCCGCATCGACGGCCGCCTGATCGTAGATCACTCCAGCCATATTTTCGAGACACGAAGCGATCAAGGGAACTTCAACGATATAGATTTGATCCTGACGTCCGCCGGTTTTATGCACGTATTCGCAGAGGCCGAGGAGCACGCGCCGATGTTCGTCGCTGAGCGGAGAGCTGAAAAGCTTTTTGTTATTCGATGGTTTCGAACGGAAGAACTCGGGATACCAAGCGAGGTTGCGCGCCCCTTCCAGACTGATATAAGTGCGTTGAGTCGTCGGTTCTTTTTCGATCTTCAAAAGGTCGGCACTGTCGAAGATTTCAAAGACTCGATCGACGGTCGGAAGATCGTATTCGAGGCAACGGCCGAGCGTCACTTTTAATTCTTCGTATTTAAGAACCGGCGTCCCGTCACTCGCGGTAATGGCCTGTCCGGCACCCAGCTCAGTCACGCAATTAGCGATCTGGATCGACACGAACAGCGGGTCCTGCATTTTGGACTTAATCTGGTCGACTTCGATGGTCGAGGTCATGAACTTTTCATTCATCTGCTCAAGCCGCAGGGTGAATTCCTTCAAGACGATCTGTACCCACTGGGGAAGATTGGTGACTGAATCGGGCTCGGTCCCGGCCTTACGCATGATCAGGACGCCTTCGGTATAGACTTGGGCCCGCGCCGAAGCCAAGCGACGACCATGATTGAAAAAGGTCAGAAGACCGATCACCTCACCGGGCTTTTGAACGTTCAATATAATTTCGCGGTCGGTCTTTTGCTTGAAAATTTCGACTTTGCCGACTTTTATAATAAAAAGTGAATCACAGGGATCGCCTTCATTGAACAAAATCTCGCCAGCCTTAAAGGCTTTGATGATTTCCATGCCTCTCCCCGTTCCGTTCTTCGAAATTCGATATATGGCTCTATTCTACTGAATTCGTCCGGGAGGGGGAAGAAACAAAGCAGAATTCATGCGCACAGCAGGTTCCGGCCGCTGAAGAGGGACGAACTTCCCCCTGACAGCGCGGTTCCAACCGGAGACCAAGCTCAAACCCAGTGCGGCTGTATTTGTGAATGATCATGGACCGATCGCAGCGGCGTTTGGCTCGGAGGAGCATTTAAGGTTTCTAAGACTTTTGAGAGAAGATCCTGAAAGGAAAGCGGCTTGACCAGATAAGCCGCATAGCCGACCTTCATCGCTTCGTCGATTCTCTGCGACTCGCTGTGACTCGACAGAGCGATCGCGGGAGTCAGACCACTCTGCTGCTGCGCTTCCCAAGATCGAAGTTCGCGCAAAAAATCGAAGCCGTCAACCTCGGGCATAGCGATATCGCTGATGATCAAATCGTAACGCTCACGCCGACACAGATCCAATCCTTGAGGCACCGTATAGGCCGTATCCACTCTCGCTCCTGCTCCGCTTAAAATCCGAACAAGGAGTGAAAGGAGATCCTGCTGATCGTCGACGAGGAGGATCCTCCGTCCGGCCAAAGCACTCTGCGGATTATGCAGGGTGACTTGCTGAGTTCCGTGGTCATCCCCGGAACCCTCCTTACGGAGGGGCAAATGCGATGGTAAAAGCAAAGGCAAACGAACGATAAAGCTGGCCCCCAAGCCGCGCCCCTGACTTTCGGCCCAAACCACGCCCCCATGCAAATCCGTGAGATGCTTGACGATCGACAGACCTAAACCGAGACCGAGATGTTTATGGGACCGCGTCCCTTCTTCCTGAAAGTAACGTTCAAAAATAGCATCCAAATGCTCCGGCGCAATTCCTATCCCCGAATCGCTGACGCGCAATTCGAGAAAATTCGCATGCTTCTCCACGAAGAGACTCACTAAACCACCGATAGGCGTGAATTTTATCGCGTTGCTGAGGAGATTTGCCAAGATTTGCGTCATGCGGTGGGGATCGCCGAGCAGTTGGAGTTCGTCGATATTGATTTCACAGCTGAGTTTGATCTTCTTTGCTTCAGCCGCAAACCTAAGGCTTTCAACCGCTGTAGTGATGACGGGAAGAGGATCGAACTCCTGAGGTTCAAAAGGCAATTTGCCCGCAATGATCTTTGACACTTCCAATAAGTCGCCGACCAGCTGCGTCTGCGCTAGGGCACTGCGTTCTATCGCATTGATCGCATCGGAGAAGTTAATCAGGTCTGGGCCGTATTTCTTGAGTAATTCAACGTAGCCGAGAATGACGTTGAGCGGCGATCGAAGCTCGTGCGACAGCACCGCGAAAAACTCGTCTTTGGCTCGGTCAGCGCCTCGGAGTTTTTCCTCGACCTCTTTTTGATGCAGAAGATTTTCTTCTAGTTCTCGTTTGGTCGCTTCGTAGCGCAGCTCGGTGTTTTTGCGCGCCTCGATGTTTTGAATCGTCACGATCAAAAAACCCTGGTCGAGACCGGTGTCGCGCAAGAGAGCCAACGACAATTCAGCCCAGATAAACAGGCCATTGCCCTGCAAAAGTTGGCATTCTAACACCGAACTTTCGATAGTCCCTGCGTACAAAAGTTCGCATTCCCGGACGATGGCATCCAAATGTTCGGGATGAATAATATCAACCAAGTCTTTCTGTAGAAGTTCGTCGACCGAATAGCCGAGGATGTGCTCGGCATATCGATTCC
>CANJJY010000297.1 GCA_947474445.1 Oligoflexaceae bacterium | reverse complement strand
TGGCCCTGCGAAGGCGCTCGCTTGCTTGCTCCCATCGGCAGCAATCGCCGTCACCGGCACCCGGATGTAATGCCGTTGGTCGCTGATCGAGAGCCCTTCCGAATCAAAGACCTGAACGTTTTGCCATTTTTGGAGCGTGCCGATGTCGACCTGGGTAATAGCGGAGTTTTTCCTTACGGCGCGATCGATACCCAAAAGGAATTGGATCCTTTCGTCGTAGGGTTGAGGACGATCGAGTCCCTGTTGCGCAGGATTGCGACGCGTCGCCGCCGGTGTTCTGAAATCCTTGGCCTTGGCTTCGGGCGCTCGTCGATCGAGCTCACAGATGAGGCGGATGATGCGCAGCAACTCGTCTCTTTCCATGATGTTTGTATAGCCATAGACTGATTGATTGCCGAATATCGCCCGGATACCTATCCCAAAATCGGTCCCGGTCTTGATATCTTTGACCTGGCTATCGCGTATTCCTATCGTGCTATAAACAGTCTTTTCGACATAAATATCGACGAAACTAGCCCCGAGCCCGAGGCCTGCTCCAATCACGTCCTGAGCCACAGATGTCTCAAGCATATTTTTGACGTACTCCATGTAAAGGATCGATAAACTTACTCTATCTGAGCTCGAGCATAGCTGAGGCTCCCATATTTGGCCAGCCCCCCAAGTCTCTTGCACTCCTGTAACCCCTCTGCTACAAGGCCTCTGAAGATTTCACACCAAGGGTCGAACTCTCATTTTCGCGAGGTTATGCATGTTTTTGAGAAATTTCGTAGGCGTAGTCGCACTGAGCCTGCTTGCAGCTTGTGGCCAGCCCCAGTCTAAAAGTACTCTCGATGGCCATTACGAAGAATCCACCGTCGAAGCGATGAAGTCTTTCGCCGGCGAGCAAGAGGCAGCGGCTGAATTTGCTCCTACCCGCGGAGTCGTGATTGGTTTGCCACTGATTGTGGATCACAAGAAAGAGAAGATGGCTGCTGCTATCCTCGCCAGCGGTGTGGACAAGCTGTGGATTACTACTCCTGCCAACTACCGCGGCACGCTTGAGAGTCCTGTTTTCAATGAACTGCGTAATCTCCTCGGTGCAGATATGGACAAGGTCGAGCTAGTCAAACAAAAGACCGGCGGAGAGATCACCGTCTGGGCTCGCGATTGGTCACCTCTCGGCGCCAAGGCCAACGATGGTTCTCTACGTCTCCTCGACTTCAACTACTACCCCGATCGCAAAGCTGACGATTCCACTGCTCGCTCCCTCTTGCCCCTGCTCCCTGTCGATCGCGTCAGCGTTCCCGTCTATAACGAAGGCGGCAACTTCATGAACAACACCCGCGGCCTTTGTCTCATGACGACCCGCGTAACCGACGCCAATGCAGTCGCCGAGCGCGACGATGATCAAGTTCTCAACGCGGCGCAGATCAAGGATTACTACCGGACCTTCGCTGGCTGCGCGCAGACGGTTATCTTTCCTCGTATGCCTTACGAAGGAACTGGCCACATCGATATGTGGGCGAAGTTCTTGAGCGATGACACAGTCATCGTCGCTCAGCTGCGCGATGAAATCGTCAACCTGCCCAACTACTCGGCCACGCAGAAGTCCAAAGTTGCTAACTTGCAGAAATACCTTGAAACTCGCGCGGCTGAAGTTTCAGCTCTCGGACTCACCGTCGTTCGCGTGCCGATGCCTGCTCCTGTATTTAGCAAAGAAGGCGATGTATTCCGTTCGTACACCAACTCTTTGACCGTCAACGGCGTCGTGCTGGTGCCTCGCTATGTTTATCCAGCCTTTGACGATATCGCTGTCGCTGGTCAGTACCTCGACCAGAGTTTTCTCGCTGCTTATGAAACGGAAGCCGCCGCTGCCTACCGTGGCTTGGGCTACCAAGTGAAGTGGATCGATTCGGATGATTTGATCGCTATCGGTGGCGCTGTGCACTGCACGACCATGCAGATTGCCCGCTAAGCATCAATTCTAAGTTTTGAGTCAGAGAAGACCAGGCGCCGCAGGTGGGCCTGGTCTTCGCATTTTTGATCGATCCTCCGCGCCTCGATATCGATAGGGGCTGAATTTTTGGATGTGCCGCATTCCGCCGGCACCTACCATCGGAATCCTTGAGTCAATGGAGATACTCGGTCGCCCGAGGATGTGATCGATCGAGGATCGTCACCCTCGATTCAGGCGCAGCCTCCTTATACAGCTCGATCACGCGAGCCGGCAGATCGATGTGATCGGGCACCAGAGTCTCACCTTCAAGCGCTACCGTCTGATGCTCGAACAGGTCCAAACTCAATTGGTCAAATTCTGCTGGCTCAAGGTTTAAAGTCATCGCCGGGGGCGTGCCACCGGTCGAAGCGCCGCCGGCCCACGCGGTTCCAGAGAGTATGCAGGGGATAACCATAGTTAACAGTTTGATGCCTCGTCTCTTTGAACATTCTGTTCTTGTTTTTGCCTTCATGTGCGGCCCTCCGCCACAACCGTTTCCATCAGGCCGACCGCCAACACGTGGTCACCCTTATTGGACTCGTCGAACATAATCTCATCGATTTCCGTAAGGAAGCGAAAAACAGCACGATGCAGTCGATCGACGCCCTTGTCGTTCAACCCTTCGAAGCGCAAGGCATAGGCATTCCCGGCTTGGTCTAAACCACCTACATTAAAATTATCAGCCAAATACTTGATCTGCTGCAGCGTAGCATCCGCATCGTGATAGAGGATATTCTCCGACCGTGCGCAAACCGCGTCTCCCTCAAGGAGGAAGAGTCCCGATTGAATGAGCGTGTCGATCTCCCCCTTGCACCGCCTCCCCAGAAAGGACTCGAGTTCAAGGCGCTGCATTTTCCCCCGGCTGTAAACCAAGAGAAAAGCTAAAAATTGGGCTTCCGTAAACTTTTCCAGGGCCCCATCGCTCTCATCCTTGCCAAAGGTCTGAGTGGCAAAGCGGGAGAAGAATCTTCCGTAATGCGGAAGATGTTCCTTGAGAAACTCTGCAGCCTGATCGACTGGTAGAAGATTGACGACGATACTGACGATCGTGTCTTCGGCGGGTTGTCCTTCGCTTTGCAGAATCCTCCGCATGGTCGAGTAACCGACTTTGCATTTGTTCGCAAGACAGCGCACGGACATGTGTTTACTGCGTTCAAGTTCTGCTTCTAAAAGGGTCGTAAGAGCGTCACGTTTACTCATATTTTCCCCATGTGATTCACCTCGGTGAACCACGGTGTTAACCGAGATTGGCTAATTTGCAAAGCTGCTTTTTGTCTCTTGGCAGACGTGAGAACGAAGCGCTAGAAGGGGCCTACGAATGAGCGCTCATCTCGTGAAACCCTTATCAGGCAATTGTTCAGCCCTTTTTGGGGCGACTACAGAATGTTCTCTATTATCACACTAGGAGTAAGTGCTCATGAAGACGACCCAGAATTTTTTCTTTACCCTCACTCTCGCTTTCTCTCTTTTCGTCTCGAACGCGGCGATGGCCGATTGCTGGATGCAGTGTGTTGCCACCGTGCCTTTTACTGGAAAATGCGTAGCCAAGACCAAATTATGTAATATTTCTGATGCTGACAATGCTCTGGCTTCCCTGCAAGGTGACATCGGAGCGGCCTATAGCAATCTGAAGGATGAATGGGTACACATCTATGGTCAACTTCCAGAACAGTTGAGGACGGCCCTGGAGAAATACCCCCTCACCATCGCCATTGCGATTTTTCCTGGCACGAGAGAATATGCACTGCTTATGGCCGGCATCGAGTCCTACACCGCGCGCGCCAAGTCCCGCTCGCTGCAGTTGGCTCCTCTCGTTCAAACAGCCCCTGATTGGAAGGCTGATCTCGCCCACGATGGTGAAGCCGTGGTCCTTATCTTTGAAGGGATCGAGCTTGGAAACGTCGATTGGACCCAATCTCCCGAGACCTATATTCCGAATAAGTTCGACGGGGCTTGGAACAGTTTCGTCAGCTGCCTGGAAGGGGCTAGTGATCTGAGTGCTGGCAATGGATGTTTGAGTCAGTTGAAAAGAAACATTGCTGTCTTATAGAAGGAAAAGCCCATGCGATCCCCGATTCTCTTTTTGATCCTCTTGAGTCTTGGAGCCGCCCGCTGCGGCGGCTCCGCCGCTGATATGAGAGGAGCGCCAGAGCCCGAGATTACCCCCGTGGCTCTTCCCCTCGACGGGCTGGACGAATTGATTCCTGGCTCGCTGCTGACCCGGGGTGAGACCTGTAGTTTTCAACAAATGTTTGTTTCTTGGTTTGCGCGTCGCTATGTTTTTGGCAGTCAGATCAGTGAGACCTCGTGCCGCGATGCTAAGAGTCAAGCTCCGGCGTTTCCTGATGAGTTCAAGGACCTGGAAGGACGCTGCACGTCTGAAGTATGCACGGTGTATACCTTCAAGCTGACCCAGGGTTCAAGGAGCCAAAAGTTTATGGGACTCGTGCTGGGAAGTGCGGAGCAACCGATGGGTTTGATGGTTCCTTTGCAGCCGCATAGCTTTACGGTCTACTCCTTGGCTAAACCAGTGGCCGCAAGCTACTACGAAGCGAACGAGAGAAAGGCATTTGCCTCACCCTTACCCCTCATCTCTTTGACCTTCAGTGAAGCTGTAAAGAAGTATGGAATGTAAGGAAGACTCCCGGTTAATCCGGGAGCCCTCTTCTTTTATTCGTTCGAGATGAGGATGCTATCGTATTCGCGCACGCAGCCGAGGTTAGCTTGACAGAAATCCGCGGACTTTCCGTCACTCACACACCAGTTCAGACTTGCGCTTTTTGCAGCTTCAAGGGGTGCTTGCCAATCAGCCGTCGAGCGCGCTGGAGCCCGCATGGCATACGATTCACCGGACGTCTTCACAAAACAGCGGTAGCCTTTGAAAACTTCCTGATAGGTAGGCGTGTGCTTATCATAATCGTCGTAGGGACTGTCGTAACTATCATCGTAACCGTCGCCATACCCAGTGTGAGAGCCGTAAGAATAGGAATTAGCCAATGCTGCCGAACCGCAGGCAGCCACACCAAAGGCCAAAAGTACGCTAGACTTCAAAATGAGTCTCATCATGTGATCCCTTTCCCTGTGCTTTTCTTTTTTGTGTTTTTTGAAGACGCTTCACTCAAACACAACCATCTTTGTGTGATCTTAATATCATCTTTACGTGATCTTCATATGAAACGGAATATATTTTTTGGTGGGAGCACCATCTATACAGGGAAGGAAGAATCTAAGGGAGCGCACAAGTGTGCCCATCAAATTTCTAATTCAATACTGAAAACTAAAGATTTGCCGGGCTTTAGAGCTTGGGACTCAAGTTAAAAACACCCATGAATTCGTTCTTGCTGAAAATCTAAGGACAAATTTTGCACTGACCCCCCCCTTTCCAAGTCTTTCCAACATACTATAATTATTAGCTTAAATTTTACTTTATTTAATTTCTTAAGCTCCTATCGACTGGGCCGATAGAATTTTGTGCACATTAAAACTGACAGTGCTGAAACGGGCCAGACCTCCCGTTTCCTGGGGATCACACCATCAAGGGGACTAGAGAATGACAAAGACTCTCAAAGGAATGCTTCTTCTCGTTGGACTTTCCATCTACGGCTGCAGCGAAGATCAATCGCCGCAATACCGAAAGCCGACGGACATTCTCTCTAACTTTAAAAATGCAAACGCCGATGCAACAAAAAGCGAGCCTCCTGTTTCCGCCGGCGTCATCAACTCTACAACGATCACCGCCGAGGCTGAACCTAAAGCAGGCGCTGACATCGACCCCACAATGGCGGCCAAAACTGATCTGCG
>CANJJY010000296.1 GCA_947474445.1 Oligoflexaceae bacterium | reverse complement strand
CGTATCATGAGTCCCAATAGATCGGGTGCCCGACTCATGGCGCGATAGGAAAGCCGAGAACCGTAGCGTTCCGTGAGGGTGGCGGCAACGGTTTTCCCATCGTCCCTGCGTTCGCAGCGATCAGTCAAACAGATTACGCCGCGGACATCGATGCCGGCTTCCAGGAGTTGATCGAGACACTTGAAAAGCGACAGGCCGGTCGTCACCGTATCTTCGAGCACCCAGGTTCTGCCCCTCGGTTGACCGATAAAGTAACGATCTGCTGGATCGCCGTGCTCTTTAGGTTTTGCGCGTCCCATGGAAATGACATGGCTACCGGGCGCAAACTGCGGGGCGCGGCGCGCCAGTTTCATTGCCGTAATGACGGCAGTCTTGCTCGCTCCCTCAGGGACGCCATAGAGAGTGTCGCACTCCAAAGCGTTCTGCTGGACAAAGGCGGCAAGAAAATCGCTCAGTTGATCGAGCTGATAGGCATCGTTGGTCGCCTTGCGCCAGTTCACGTAAAAGTGGCTCCGCCGTCCGCTTTTGAGCGTCAGTGGCTCAGCGAAAAAGCCGATGACCCCTGCATCGATCACAAAGTTTTGAAAGGCTAAGTCGGTCATTCTTTACAACCTCAGTTCGAGTTTGGCCGCATCCTACACTAAAGCTTAAGCGGGAGCGAGGGGAGCAGAACTCAACTCTGTATTTTATCGAGCCCCCGTGATAGTCAGATTAACGTGATCAGTCGGCACAAATAGTGCACGATGATTAGCTTTTGTGAAAGGAATTCCATTATGCTGCAACGGTTAAAGAATACGCACAGCGTGGTCGTCGGTTATCTCCTGTGGCTGTTTGGATTTACGGGCTCGCATCGTTTTTATTTCGGCAAGCCTATCAGTGGGGCGATTTGGTTTTGCACCTTCGGCCTACTCGGGGTGGGGTGGTTGATCGATCTTTTCCTCATTCCGTCGATGGACGAGAAAGCGGATCTCCGTTACGAAGAAGGTCCTTATGATTACAACGTGATGTGGTTGCTCCTGACCTTTCTCGGTATCTTTGGCATTCATCGCTTTGTCATGGGCAAGTGGATATCGGGCATTCTCTACCTCGGAACGGGCGGGATTTTCCTGCTCGGCATCCTTTATGATTTTTTTACCTTGAATGGTCAGGTCGACGAACTGAATCGCGAGGCTGTTCGCCGCGTTCATCACGGACTCGAAACGGTTTGACCGGTCGATAGCAGTAAGGCAGAGGGCTGCAGCGGCCAGAGCGCTCTGTTTGTTTCAAAATAGGTTTGCAGGTTCTTGGCTTCGCGATAATGTAGGTACTTTGATCTGGCGTTTGTGCGCTGACTCTTGAAGGAGACTTATGCTGCGTCGACCTTTTTCTTTCTCTTTCACCTGGCTGCTTCTGGCCGGTTCGGCCGTGATTTTTATGTCAGCCACATTCTCCCTGGCGGTACCGAAGAGTACGATACCTGAGCGCCGGGAATTTCCTGTCAATCCCAAGATAGATCCTTGCGAGGATTTCTATCAGTACGCGTGTTCAAACGTCATCGATGACTTCAAACTGCGCGCCGATCGCTCGGATCACACCTTCGCGTTCGATGATTCAGCAGAACGTCTGCTGGATAAAAAGAAGGCCTTCCTCAAGCGGCTCAGTGCCGACGCGAGGAATAGAAAAAAATTAAGCAAACGCTCGTCGGACCTAGCGACTGTCTATAACGCCTGCATGGATGCTTCAGCGGGGGCAGCGGAAGAAAAGCAATTGGTCGCTACCGATTTGAAAGAGCTTTCAGCCATTGCCGATTATGACAGCTTTCAAAAATTCCTTGAACAGAGGCGAGCGAGCGCTCGTTTCAGTTTTTTTGAACTCGGTAATATCGCCAATCAGGAACAGCCTGAGTGGTTCGATCTTTATTTCTTCGTCAGCATGATGTCTTTGCCCGAACGGTCTTATTATGAAAATCCAGAAGTCGCGCGCGACTTCGAAAAAGTCCTGACGGCTTTTTATGGGGCGATTGGTGAAAAGCCGTCCGTCGCGCAGAAGCACGCCCAGGCGGTTCTTGGTATCGAAACGGCCTTCGCCAAGGTCTTTCCTCTGCCTGCAGAAATCCGCGATCTCTTCGCCCAAAAGCACGAAGCGAGCAAAACTGAACTGAGCAAACTCTATCCCGCTTTTCGTATGGAAAGTCTATTCAGTCAGGTGCCTGATAAAATCAAAATCCGCCATTTTACTCCCGAAGCCTTCGCTTACGCGCAGAAAATTTTGAGTGAGATGGATCTCGATACCCTGAAGGCGCTTTATCTATTCGGTCATCTCGGGCATCTGCTCGACGATGCCTATCCCGGCTTTTGGAAGACTTACAATAATTTTCAGGTCAAACATCTGGGTTCGCCGGCGAAGAGACCGAGTCGCGACGAGCGCTGCACCAAAGTCGTGATGAATAGCTTTACCAAGGAAATTGATGCCGAACTTTTAACCGAAGTGTTTCCCTCTTTTCCTGAGGAGAAGTTCGTCGCTCTCGCGGAATCGGTTCGTGGCGCCATCATCAATGGCATCAAGAGCAACACCTGGCTGAGCGAGGCGGGCAAAAAAGGTGCGATCGAAAAGATGACTTTAGCCAAACTCCAACTGGTCAAACCTCGGACTGAAGCGGAGTGGTACTTCAATCCCGAAGCGACCTACGATGTGAAAAAGCCTATCGAAAACATGCGCACACTTGGGCAAAAACTGCAGGAGCGCACTTTCGAAGAGCTCAAGACGCCGCGCAACACTGACCTTTGGGCCATGGGCCCTCTGACGGTCAACGCCTACTACAGCTCGGACGATAACAAGTTTGTGATGCCGATCGGTATCCTCCAATATCCCTTCTACGATCCGACGCTACCGGTCGAAGTCAATCTCGGCGCCGTAGGCGCTGTGATTGGCCACGAACTTGGCCACGGCATCGATGACCAAGGCGCCATGTTCGATGCAAGGGGAAAACTGCGGCAGTGGATGGACGACAAAGATCTCCAGCAGTTCAAAGATCGCGGTAAGAACTTCGTCAAGCAATTCGATGCTGTGGGCCTCAACGGTCAATTGACGCTCGGTGAGAATATCGGAGACTTGACGGGCGTGACCTTTGCCTATCGCGCGGCATTCCCGGAAGGTAAAGGTAATCTCGATATGAAGAAAGCCTTTTTTCTGCAGTACGCTCGCGTCTGGTGTCAGGTGATGCTGCCGAAGTATGCCGAGCAGCTGCGCAAGGTCGATCCGCATTCGCCAGGTTGGGCGCGCGTCAATCAGCAGATGAAGAATCAAGCGAGCTTTGCGACAGCGTATTCCTGTCAGGCCCAAGATAAAATGGTGATTCCAGATGATCAGATCGTTAGGCTTTGGTGAGCCTGACGAGGCCCTATAATATTCAAGGGAAAAAGGCGCGGATAATGCAGAGGTTCTGGAGATTATTAGACGTTTTTGCGCTTTTGTTCACGATGGCAGCTTGTCAAAGCACCCAAACGCAGAGCGCAAAGGATTTGAAGATCGCATCAGGGTCTGGCTACGCGCCCCAAGTCCGCGAGTATTTCGTCGCGGCTGAAGATGTCAGCTGGAACTACGCGCCTTCTGGTAAAAATCTGCTTCATGTCGCTGATGGCCTCGGAGTCTGGGGGAAGCCTCTCGTCTATAAGAAAACCCGCTATATCGAATACACGGATGAGAGCTTTAAAACGCTGAAACCTCAGGATCCGTCTCTTGGTATCTTGGGGCCGGTGATCCGAGGAGTGGTCGGGGATACTCTGCGCGTGCATTTTCTCAATCGATCGAAAGTCCCGCTCAATATGCACCCCCACGGCGTTCTCTACGATAAGGACAACGAAGGAGCCCATTACGGGACTGAGCCTCATAAGGGCCAGCACGTCGCTCCCGGTGAAAGCTACACCTACACCTGGAGCGTTCCCGAGCGAGCGGGACCGGGACCACGCGATGGCAGTTCGGTCTTTTGGCTCTATCACAGTCACGATCACACGGGAGATGGTCTCTATAAAGGATTGATGGGGCCCATCGTCATTGTTGATCCTCGCTTCGCGACGGCCGATGCGAAACCCAATGACATCGATCGCGAGCTCTTCAATTTGTTTATGATTTTCAATGAGAATTCGGAAGGCAAAGAAGACGAGAAGCATCTCAAGCATGCGATCAACGGCTATATTTTTGCTAATCTTCCCGGGCTTACGATGCATGCACATGATCGCGTTCGCTGGTATCTTGCGGCTATGGGCAACGAAGTCGATCTGCATACTCCGCACTGGCACGGAGAAACCGTCCTTGCTCAAGGATTGCGCAAAGACGTCGTTGAACTCCTACCCGCCTCGATGATGGCGGTCGATATGAAGGCAGAAAATGTCGGCACATGGATGTATCACTGCCATGTCGTTGATCATGTTAAGGCTGGTATGAGCGCACTCTATACCATACTCCCTGCGAAGACCCCATAGACCTGTGCGCTTCCCCAGGAGGCCGAGGCGCTTTAGCGCCGGCCTCCTAGGCGCGCTTTCTGATGAGTTCGTAGACGTTGGACTGCTTCAATATTTTTAATTCTTCTTGGATGCACTGCTGAATCTCATTTTGAATGGCTTCTTGGAGTGCGTCGCGCACCTGCTGACGGATTTCTTGGCGAACATCGGCCGGCAATTCAATGCGAACGTTTTCGTGAGGGGGCGTGCGCGGGCTATTCATACTCTCTCCCATCGTCGATTGAGCTGTGTTTGATTTCTTGCTGTTTCCACGGGCCTCGACGGTAGCTCGAGCGCCTTCTTTCATCATCTGAGCGATCACTGACACGGCAAGGCCCCATTGTTCCGCAAGGTCTCTGGTCCAGGACTCACCAAAGGCTTCGGCAAAGGTCTTGATCAGTGAATTACCGACCATCACATAGTGTTCGTCTTCGACCCCGTATCGAACATGCCGGGCTCCCATCGATTTTAGATATTTTTCGAGGTTTTCACCTTCGTCGAGGTGAGAGACGATATAAGCCAGAGATCCGACGAGAGCATTTTTTTGCTGCTCCATGTCAGTTTTGCTGAAAAGGGGCTGAATACTTGGATAATCTTTCCAAAGGATTTCATAAAACCGAGCCACGATGCCAATGGCATGAGGCCGGGCTAATTCAAATGAATCACGAATGATTTTGATGTTAAGTGCTGTCATGAAAGCTCCTTGGGAGACCCGATGCGATCCTAGATTGAATACTCGCCTATCGGGCCCTGGGGAGATGAGCTGAAGAGGAAAAAATTGCCGGCCATCGTTTGGCTTAAATCGAGTTAGAAATAAAAAAGACTGCAACGAGACGTCGCAGTCTTTTTACTCACAAGCACGAAACCAACAGTCCTAGACTTCCGACCGAACTGCCTTTTTACTTAGAGGACCTTGCACGATTTGCCGTCTTCGTAGCCCCAAGTACGACCATTCTTATCGGTCGCCGTAACTGTCTTGGTCTTACAAACATTACTCATAACGGCATCGGGATTATCGATACCACCGTTATTATCGGACCAAACCGTCTCTTTGTGTTCCTGACCGTCGATTTGCCAAGCAGCATCGATTACAGTTCCGCCTTGACCATCTTGATAGCTTGCATCGGCAAAAGAACTTCCGTTCTCGAGTACATAGCAGTTGGCCGAAACTGAGCCGTTCGTTGCATGCTGCTCTTGACTCGAACCGCGCGGGGCGCTGCATTTCACTTCGGCTGTTTCGACAGCCTTAGAGTTAGACTTATCATTGCCCGCGCTGCCACAAGCGACCAGGCCCGAAACTATCATACACGTGACACTCATACGGAGAACATTCATCGCCTTG
>CANJJY010000295.1 GCA_947474445.1 Oligoflexaceae bacterium | reverse complement strand
TCCGTTGGAAAGCGTGCGGATTCGGCGACCGATGTGAAGGTATCCGAGACCTACCTGCTTCATGCGTCGGAGATGAGCCAGGATATGTTCGATCACCACGCGGCAAGCCGTCTGTTCAGGGGCCAACTGACTCAGAGCCTCTGCAAAATTGGTTTCGAGCTCTTGTACGGTGCTCTGATAATGCCGCTGAATAGAGCGGCCGCGGAACAAAATAGCTCTTAAATCGACTAATAAACCTGTTCCCTGACATTTAGCACAGGGAGCCGGTTCAAAAACGAGATCGCTCTCGCTCTCGTCGTCCGCTTCCAGCTCGAGTCCTCGTCCTTCGCAAGCCAGACAGCGACCGAGCGAGTTGGGCGAGAAGTGCCGTGAGTCGAGCCGTGGCCAACTGTATGAGCAAGTCGGGCAACCCGATTGGAGGGAAAGATGCTGCCGACTCTTATTGTCGAGTTTTCCCTCCCCTTCGGTATCGGCGAGGTACAGAGTGACCATCGAATCACCGAGCTGAAGAGCCGTTTCAAGCGCGCGTTTGAGTCGAGCCTCGCGTTGGGGCTCTACCTTGATCACATCGATGATGACGGCGATGTCATGTTTTTCATCTTTACTGAGAACAGGAACTGGTTCGAGCGTTCGCTGTGTGCCATCGATCCAGGCCCGCGTGTAACCTTTTTTGGCAAAATCCTCCATCGGCTTTCTGAACTGCCCCTTTTTTTGCTCAGCTAGACAGACAGTGAGCGCGACGGTTCGGCCAAAATACTGGCTTTTAATATGGGTGAGGATTTCATCAAGGGACCTGGCTTCGGTCGGCAGATCGTGCTGGGGACAGCGCTTTTCTGCAAAGCGAGCATAGAGAACGCCGAGCAATTCACCGACGTCGGTAAGACTCGCTACGGTCGAGCGCGTCGAGGGCTGCGTTTCGTTTTGAGCCAGCGCGATGGCGGGCGATAGTCCACTGGCCGAGCGGAGCGCTGGGCGCGAACCTAAATCAAGAAACTGGCGCGAATAATGGGAAAGGGTGTAAAAAAACCGTCGATTGGCTTCGGCGAGTATCGTATCAAAAGCCAGTGAGCTTTTGCCCGACCCGCTTACACCGGTGACCACGGTAATGAGGCCCCGGGGAATCGAGATATCGATATGCTTGAGATTGTGTTCGTGCGCACCTTTGATTTCGATCGTGGATCGTTCCATAGGCTTTACCATCCCAGATAGCGAAGAGCTTGTTCCAAAGCGAGTCGAAAACTATCGTCTCGCGCCTCAAAACGACCATAGAGATCCGCGGCCGGTCCGTGATCGGGAGAAATCCTCAGGGCAGGGAGCCCTCCCGTGACATTGACCGCATCGTAAAAATGCAGGGATTTCAGAGGACCAAGTCCTTGATCGTGATACATGGCGAGTACGGCATCAAAAGCGCCGTGATAGGCCCGAAAAAACAGAGTATCGGCCGGATGAGGTCCCGTTACGTTAAGACCCTGAGCCCGCGCCTGATCGATGGCTGGCGCAAGAATGCGGCTATCTTCATCGCCGAACAGTCCGCCATCGCCGGCATGGGGATTGAGAGCAGCCACTCCCAATCGAGGGGCCGCGATCTGATAGACCTCTTTCAGGCTGCGTTCGAGCAGATGAAGTTTGCGAACGATCAAAGGCTCATTGACCGCCGCTGTCACCTGCGACAGGGGAAGATGATTGGTCGCCAGTGCGACGCGCAAACGGCTGCCTGCCAACAGCATGAGGCCTTGCTGTCCCCATAGATTTTCAAAAAATTCAGTCTGACCCGGGAACGCGAAGCCCGCCAAAGCACAAGCGTGTTTATCGATAGGGGCCGTCACGACCGCCAAGGATCGGCTCGGTTTTGGCCCCTCTTTCAGCGCCATCAGGGCTCTGGTCGCGATTTGACCGCGCTCGAGCGGCGAAAGTGAGGCCGCGTCAACAGCCGCTTCTTTTGCATCGATGGACATAAAATAGAGACCGCTCCGCTGCACCTCATCCCACCGCTTCACCATCTGAAAGGGCCAGCTGGGATAGCCAAATCTTTGCGCTTGGAGCTCCCATTGGACAGCCGATCCTATCAAAACCACGGGCCGAGGGTAAGGCTTGGCCCATAGATCGGCGAGCTTGACGAGGCATTCCTGGTTGACGCTTAGGGGGTCGCCTAGAGTGATGATGAGCATGAAAGCTCCCATGAAGCGAGGACATAGGTCGGTTCTGGATCGAGGGGCGCAGAGAGAACTGCGGCTGGAATCAAACCGGTCCCTATGAGAAGGGAATCGAGTCCGAAATCCCGAGCCCCCCTCACATCCGTCTCGAGCTGATCGCCTATCATGAGCAGACGGCGACTACCCGCTCGCCTTACGGCTTCAGCAAATATGCGAGCATGAGGTTTGCCGAGTCGATCGAATACCGGAGCTTGAGTGCCGTGCCGCGCGCGCAGGGCTTGCTCCAAAACGAGGGCCACGCTGCCCGCCGTGATGCCAAAGCGCTGCCCATCTTTGGGATAAATCAGATCGGGATTGGTGAGGATCAGATGCACAGAAACCCCACGCGCGATCCTAGCCAGAACGGTAGAAAGCACGGCTTCCATCGTTTCGAGCAGCGGATAGTCGGTCTGATTAGCCACGACGAGAACTTCAAAATCTCCGCTGAGTGGATCGACGATGTGACCACCCGCATCGAGCACGTAGCGGCGCGATCCAGCGGTACCCATGACCGCAGTTTTTTTACCTTGAAGACCTTTTTCTAAAAAATAGGCCTTTAGAAGGGAAGCTGAATTGATCACGTGCTCAGCTTGCACGAGCAAACCCTTAGCCGCATAATTTGCGACCGTCTCTTCGAGGGTTCGCGCACTGCCATTGGTTAAAATCCAGCAGGGGACCCCGCGCTTTTTGAGGCTTTCCCACACAGAGGCGGCACCAGGAATCAAACGGGTATCGTCGACCAGCACTCCGTAAGCGTCAAAAAGTAGGCCATCGTAGGCATCGACGATTTCGAATAGGGAAGAGATTGTTGTCTGCATGGCATCTCGCTTAAATGGACCTTGCTCACGACCCGCAGCTGGCGTATTCACCCGTGCACGGCGGGCAATCCTTCGCTTGTTTCCTCTCATTGCCCTTGGTATCCCAGGGAGAGGGGGAGTTTCGCGCGTCACCCCTTACTGCGAGGCGGCCCTGTGAATCAATATCTGCTGGCTCTTGGCGCCAACCTCGGCGACCGCGAGTATTACATAGAACAAGCCATCGAAGCTATCCGCACAAGTTGCGGACTTATCATTAAACGCGCGCCTCTCCTTGAAACCGAGCCCTTAGGTGCGGCTCAGCACACCTTTCTTAATACGGCTATAGTCTGCCATTCTGCAAGAGAACCCGAAGATCTTTTGAGGACTTTACACGATATTGAGTCTCGTTTGGGGCGGGAGCGAAGCGTGAAATGGGGCGATCGGACGATCGATTGCGATGTTATTTTGTGGCGTGATCGAGAGGAAAAATCTCGCATTTGGTCGAGTTCCACCCTCCAAATTCCCCACCCTGAGGCGGTTCATCGCGATTTTGTCTTGCAGCCGGCGGCAGCGATCGCAGGCGATTGGATCCACCCCATTGAAGATCGTACGATACTGCAGTTATGGCAGCGCCTCTTAGCAATCAAGACGCACCCATAAACAAAAAAAAGCGGCTTTAAAAGCCGCCTCCTTATTGAATTCCTTCCTATCTCCATGGAGATGAGGAAGGGATCCGCTTTACTCTCTCAGACCATGTCTTTCAATGCTTTGAGAGGACGAACTTTAACCACGTTACGAGCAGGCTTTGCCTTGAAGGTGGTTTCTTCGCCTGTAAAAGGATTGATACCTTTGCGAGCTTTCGTCGCAGGCTTACGGACAACCGTGACTTTCATCAGACCGGGAACGGTGAAAGTTCCAGGACCTTTTTTCAAGTCGTTGCCAATCAGTTCGCCCAAGGTGTCAAATACCACACCAACTTCTTTTTTAGTCAGGCCAGTGTTGTCAGACAAAGCGGCCAAAACTTGGCTCTTAGTCCGTGGCTTATTGACTTTTTCGAAAGATTTGGGGCCGACATTGAGAGTTCTTGGCTCTCTTTTTGCTGCTTTTGGCTTTACAGCGGCTTTTTTAGCGGGTTTTTTGCTAGCTTTGGTTTTCGTTCCGGCTTTTTTCTTTGCCATAGAAACGCGTTCTCCTAAAAATTATGAAAGTGCGATGGGTGCATACCCTATAAATTACGTTAGTCGAGCGGGAAAAATCAAGCTTCATGTAAGACTTCGTCCGCAAAAACTGAGAATTTCCATTACCTCAGATCCTCAAAGCGAAGCAACTGTTTTAGGCGAAAACACTTTATTTTTTTCCGTAAGACGCCATTTGCAGCCAATTCTTACCTATAAAACAAGTTGATTTTTGGCCGCTACGGGCCGATAGGGCTCATAAGAGAAAGGGGGTATGAGCTTGAAAGCCGCTTCTTCGGTCCGCGATTTACTGGGGAACAAGTACATCCTCATCATAGAGCCGACCGTCAACTACAAGAACTCAATGAAGGGCTTTTTGAGCAATCTCAAAGTCACTCACTATAAAATAGTGTCAACCGTCCGGGATGCTAAGGTTAGCCTTCTGAGCCTCGATGTGGGCCTTTTCATCTCTGAATGGGGCCTCAAAGACACGAATGGAATTCAATTCTGCCGTGAAATCAAGGAGAACCCCAAGTACAAAGGGACCCCTTTTCTGATTCTCTCCCCTGAAAACTTACGCAAAGACGTAGTTTTGGCCAGCGAAGTGGGAATCGATGGGTATCTGCTGAAGCCATTCAGCTATGAAGAATTCTGTGAATCAGTTCTCAACGCCATGAAATCAAAGCGTACACCCAACATCGTGAACAGGCTGATCGACGAAGCGCACGCTCTCTTGCGGGTTGGCGAGGTCGACAAAGCCAAGACTACTTTCGAGCAGGCGCGCACGCAGAATCCGACCTCAGCGCGTGCTCTGCATGGCCTGGCGATGGTTGCTGATCGTCAGGGCGAAGCTTTGCAGGCTATTCAACTCTTTAAGCAGGCTCATCTGATCAATCCCGATTACGTCGAAGCTTTGCGCGATCTCATCGAAGCCTTAATGGTGAGGGGCCCTCAAAGTGATCTCATCGAGTACGCGAACCGCGCCCACCAAGCGAGCCCAGAAAACCCCAAATATTCGCTCATCCTCGCTAAAGCCTATCTTGAAGAAGAGGATTTCGACCTTTCCGAGCGATACTTCAGAAAAGCGCTCCGCTATTCTCCAAAACTAGCGCAGGCTTATAAAGGCCTTGGACAGCTCTATTCGATCCAGGAAGACTACGATCAAGCGATGAAGAACTTTGAAAAGGCTCTCGATCTTGACGAGGGCGATGTCAGCCTTCTCAATTCTTTGGGCACTACCTACGTCAAATTAGGGAAGTACAAAGACGGAATCGACAAGTACCTCGCGGCGCTCAAGATCAAGCCCAGCGACTTTCGCATCATGTTTAATTTGGGCTACGCAAAGGAAAAAACCGGGGATATCGAAAGTGCCCGTTTCTTCTATCAGCAGGCTCTCTCCCATAATCCTGAATTCGACAAGGCCCAGCGTCGGCTGAAGAAACTCATGATCGCCTAACACTTCCCCTCTCGCCCTAAAAGGGCAGAAACGCCTCGATGAGGGCCCCTCTCGGTCCCCCAGGGCATTCGCTCATCGACTCATTTAGGGCTTATTAGAATCCAATTGTGCGGCCAGCTGCCGATAGGAATCGAGGCATTCGGGGTTGGCTATGGCCGTCAGGTTGTCTAGAGCTTGACCTTGTAGGATGCGGGTGACGGCTAACTCGAGCTTTTTCC
>CANJJY010000294.1 GCA_947474445.1 Oligoflexaceae bacterium | reverse complement strand
GCGAGAGATGGTTTCTTTTGGTCCCGCTTTAGCGTCCGGGGAGGGGGATCCCGACAGTTTGGATGTCGGTTCGATCGAACGCTTTTGGCTCTACCTCAATCAAATGGTGCGGAGCGTGGGCGAGGAAGAAAGCAATGCCCACCTGCTACACTGAAACGGCGATCAAAGACCCGCGTTTTTTCTGAGGCGAGCGAAGCCAGCTTCGTAAATCTGATCCTGTCCGCCGCTGAACATCCACACATCGTTGACGGTCTCATCGGGCAGTAAACTGCCCGACGTGGTTTCATAGCTGAGCAAAAGCCAGGGTATTTCCTTCATCATTTGCTGCTCGAGAGGCATGCGTAGGGACGCTGTGGGTTCACCGATCACCCAGGCATTGAGTTCGTCCTTGAGTTGCAAGGCGAGAGAAACGCCTCCCTCTCGGGTTTCCTCGTTGACGAGCACGACGACGGGTATCGAGTGACTTCCCTTCAAGGGCAAATTGCTTGCACCCGCACCCTTTCCTTCGCCGAAGGTGTCGCGCAGATCGACGAGTAAAGCATCACAATTGTCTTGAGCAAATTTTATCTTGGAGGCGAGATAGATGCTCACCGGCCGCGAGAGCCAGAGCCACGCCTTTTCTTGACAGAGGCGCTTGCCGCCTTGAGGAATCGCCGCACTCGCAGCCTGAGTTTCGGCGAGAGCCCAGTCACCAAGGCTCGTTGTTTTGACTTTAAGAGTTCGCTCCTCCGCTGTGGCTAGAGGTTGCGCGAGAACCCGGACCTTCTGGGTCGGTGCATCCGTCCAACTATGAACCGGATGAAAGGACGGTACCGCAAGAGCATCGCCCCGTCTGAATATCTGATCAGTGCGTCTACTTGTTTGTTTGACGTACCATTTGGCGCCTTTTTGAGCAAACCAGGCTCCTGTATCGTGAAGACGAGGCGCCTCGGGCGCCAGAGCGTAGTACTGAGCTTGGCTGTCGTCGAGAATGCGAAAGCCCCGACCATCCCACTTATCGAGAATATGCAGCGCACTCAGTCGAAATCCCGCCGCAGTCGACGCTTGAAGGGACGCGGCCTTCAAAGATGACTTAACTTTCTCCCATTCCGCTTTCTTTTCGCTGGTCCGGGTATCTGTTTTTTCGACGGAACGGATCAGCTCTTCGGCAATCTTGGGCCAAGCTGCTCCGGCGTTGGCGGCGCGCGCGGGAGCGGATAGAAGAATTCCGGTCAAAAGCCATAGGACCAAATTTGATGAAACGTTCACTCGTTTGTTCTCCTCTGCGCTTGTCTCATTGAAGTCTGCACTCTGACTATTTTTCGTTGGTAAAATGCCAGGGAGTTTGCTTTAACGGGAGGTCGCTTTCGTAATATCTATTTTGAATTGAGCACCCGCGGGACGCAGCATGGACGATCAAAAGCCCACAGAAATTGATGATGTCGGAATGGATAGGGTCTTGAACTTCGTCAAGTCGTCCTCGCTGTTCTATCTCGTCATGGGCAGCGTGGGTGCCATGATGTGCTACTATTTGCACCACAATCTTATACAACTCTTCGCGGTCCCTGCCGAGCTGAATCGCACTTTGATTCTGCTCGCGCTCGGTGTCATGGGCGCCGGGGTACTTTTGATCCTCAACACTCTGCTCGAGAGTCAATTCCCTTCCTATCAAGCCTTTCGTGGCGTGCTGATGCGCATGGTTGGGGCGGCTTCTATGCCAGTCGCTGTCTACCTCGCCTTTATTTCAGCGCTCGGTGAAGAACTGCTCTTTCGGGGGGCGATTCAGCCCAGTCTAGGCCTCCTCGGCACGGCCCTGCTTTTTGGACTTTTGCATCTCGGACCTCAAGGTCTAGTTTCCATCTGGACGCTTTGGGCGATCGTATCGGGTCTGATGCTCGGTTGGATCTTTCAGTCGACGGGCAGTCTTTTGCCGGTTTTAATCTGTCATTTTCTGGTCAACGTCACCTCGCTGCTCCGCCTGCGGCGTCAGTATAAAATCTTTCGCGCCGCTAAAGGCGAAAATCCGCAGCCCGACAAACTCCTCACGCGCCATTGAGCAGTCTGCTATGAAACCTGGACATCCTCAGATCTGTCTTTTTCAGCCCGAAATTCCGCAGAACACCGGAAGCATTGGTCGGCTGGCGGCTGGAACCGCGAGTCGGCTTCATCTCATCAAGCCCTTTGGCTTTGACATGAGCGATAAAAACGTCAGGCGAGCCGGACTCGATTACTGGCCCTTTCTCGATCTCGAAATTCATGACGACCTCGAGACTTTGCTCGCCCGATTTCCCGGTAAGGTGGCTTTCTTTTCAAAATTCGCTACCCACGATTATACCGAAATCCCAACCGATACGGAGCTATTAGTCTTTGGCCGCGAGACGTCCGGTTTACCTGATTGGGTTCATACGCAATATGCCTCGCAGCTCTACCGTATCCCGCTTTTTCACACCGAAGTCCGCAGCCTCAATCTAGCCAACGCTGTGTCGATCGGTGTTTACGATCTTATGCGCCGCCGTGGCCTTTTTGAAGGGAATCATCATGAGCACGATTGAGGTTAAAAGTCCGGATTGGAAGTGGTTGAGCGCTTATTTTGAACCAAGCCTGGTAGCTGCTAAACCCTATAAAATCGATGCACCGACCGGCATCACGATCAAGCTTGATCAAAACGAGAGCCCATGGGATTGGCCCCAGCATCTCAAAGACCGGATACTGGCAGGAGTTTCCGCCTGCGAATGGAATCGCTATCCAGAATCCATGGCGGCATCGGTGTCGACTCTGCTCGCCGGATATGTCGGGGTCAAAGCCGAATGTCTGATGACCAGTCCAGGCTCGAATCACTTGATCGCACTGATCCTCGAAGCTTTGGGACGCCGCCTGCCGGGTAAAGTCGTCATCGCGCGACCATCCTTTGCCTTGTTTGAATCCCACGCTCAGTATGCAGGTGTGGAGTATGAACCCTGGCTTCTCGATGAGGACTTCAACTACCGCGTTGATCGTCTGCCGAGTTTGCCCGATGGTTCGCTCGTCATTTTTGCTTCGCCGAACAATCCGACCGGCACCTCGCTGCCGAAGGCTCAATTCCGTGAACTGCTGCAGCGGTTCCCCAAAGTTCTCTTTCTCGCCGACGAAGCCTACTATGAATTCGATGATGATCCTTACACCGATCTTCTCGGTGAATTCCCGAATCTCCTGCTCCTTCGAACCTTGTCCAAGACGATGGGAGCTGCTGGGGTTCGGCTCGGTTATGCGATTGGTTCACCAGAATTGATCGGTACCTTGAGCAAACTGCGTTTACCCTACCTGCTGAATCATTTCACGATGGAAGCGGCCAAAGTCATCTTCACGGACCCGGAAATGATGGCCTTTGTTCAACGCAACGTCGCCAACGCTAAGAGTGAACGTGATTTTGTTTTTGACCGCCTGCAAGCGATGAGCCCGCAGCTGAAGGTATTCCCTTCAAAAGCTAATTTTCTGCTCATCCGTTGGCCCGAGCAGAAGACCTGCGAAGACGTCTATCTCGGTCTGAAAAAGCGCGGCATTCTCGTGCGGAACGTTTCCGGAGGACCTGGCCTGCAGTGTTGCCTTCGCGTCAGCATCGGACAGAGACCAGAAAACGAAGCCTTCCTCGCGGCTCTCAGCGCCATTTCCGGCTGATTCTGACCTAAAAGTCATGATTCTTTTGAGCCTTCCACACCTCCCATTTCCGGGGGGTGTCAGCCCTCTTTTTTGCATTATTTCAACTCCTTACTCCGGGGCAGAAAAAAAGCCTGGGGACGCAAGTATCCGGGCTATCCACAAAAGTCAGTGATTTTGGGTAAATCATTTAATTTTTTGTCTAAACAATCCGAATAAAGAAGGGAAGGACTAGGAGGATACGATCGCCATGAGCTCATCTAAAACGCTAGCGGAAGAATTTGGCATTGAAGCCATCGACCAGCTGGATTTCGAAGATCCTGTCCTTTTGATTGAAGATCAGCAGGATTTACGGCTGATCGTCAACCATCATATGGGCAAACTGGGTTTTCGTACCATTAAACAGTTTGCTAACGGTCACGAAGCCCTGCATTTTCTAAAAGAGAACCCTACGCAAACGTTTGGCGTTACCATCGCGGATAAAGAAATGCCTATCCTCGGCGGCTACGATTTTTTCCTCGAGATCAGAGAAAATCCTATTTACCAGCGATCGGCCTTTGCTATTGCCCTGGATTCTCCCGATCGCAGTGAAATCATGCTGGCCAGCGAAAAAGGCGTCGATGGTATTCTCGTAAAGCCTTATTCCTTGAAAGATATTGTGCCAAAACTCAGGCAAGCTTTCAAAATTTTCCACAATCCAAACAATCCTGAGCTGGTTTATGAACTGGCTAAGAAAGAGCTCCAGAGCAAAAACTACGACAAGGCCTTTCATATCTATCGGCGCCTGATGCAAACCTCGCAGAACTCCGCGCGGCCACTCGTCGGGATGGCCCGTATCGCGATCGAACGCAAGGAAAACGAGCAGGCGCTCAAGTATTTGGATGAGGCCGAGGCCCGTAACAAGTTCTATATTCATACCTTTTCCGAGCGCGGAAAGGCCTTTGCCCTTTTGTCAAAAACGGAAGACGCCATCGTCCAATTCAAACACGCGATCAAGCTGTCGCCGCTCAATCCGATTCGCTACGAAGAAGCGGCAGAACTCCTGTTCAAGCTGCAGAGACACCAGGAAGCGATCGATCTTTTGTCGATCGCTATTGAAAATAAATTGTCCTTCCCTCGGCTCCATCATTATTTGAGCCAATCTTATTTTGCGGTGAAGAACTACAAGGCGGCCATCCGTCACATCAAACTTGCGATCAATCAAGAACCAGAAAATATTGCCTATTTGAATCAGCTCGGAATCTGCTATAAAGAATCCGAGCAGTTTGAAGAAGCGAACAAGACTTACAACACGGTGATCAAGCTTGATCCCCTGAACCGTTCGGCGCTCTACAACAAGAGCATCATGCTCGCCAGTAAGGGCCAGTATGAAGAAGCCATCAAACTGATCAAGCGCTGTATCGAAAAACACCCAGATTTTGATATTGCGAAGCGCAAACTGACAGAATTTGAAGAGCGGGTTCAAAAGGCGGTTTGATAATGCGACGATTGATCTTGATGCGACATGGTGAAGCTGACTCCGCCCAAGGATCTCAAAAGGATCACGATCGACCTCTCACGCAAGCTGGAATAGGCGCAGCCGTGCGATGTGCACAGGAGTTGCGGGCCAGAGGATTCAGCCCCGATCTGATTCTCTGCAGCGACGCCTTGCGAGCTACCATGACGATGCAAGCGGTGATTCGCGGCGGAAATTTTACTGGAATTCCTAGCAAGGAATTGAGTTTGCTTTATCTCGCCGAGCCGGACATCCTGCGTCTGCGCTGCTGCGAAGTGGATACCTCCGTAGCGACCCTGCTGGTGATCGGTCATAATCCTGGTTGGTCGGATTTGGCGAGTCAGCTTTGTGGGTTGCCCTTGAGTTTAGGGACGGCGCAGGCGGCTTTGCTTGAACATTCTGACTCTGAATGGATCCCGGCGCTCCACGCACACTGGCACCTAAAAGCCCTCATCCCGTAAAGCTCGTCCCAAAGCCGCGATCTCTTCGTTGCTTCGGGAAGAAAAAATCCTCATCGACTGGAGTCGACTCCGGTTTTTTCTTCCCTCGCGCCTTGATATCCCGGCTTTGGAACAAGCTTTACCCAGTGGTGGGTTGGTTTGGTGCGGGAGAGGAATGGGTAGGCTCATCGACTTTGTCGCTTCGCTTTTGCGGTCGCTTTGCTTCCGCTTTTTTTGGTTGGGCTCATCGACTTTGTCGCTTCGCTTTTGCGGTCGCTTTGCTTCCGCTTTTTTTGGTTGGGCTCATCGACTTTGTC
>CANJJY010000293.1 GCA_947474445.1 Oligoflexaceae bacterium | reverse complement strand
TGGGGGTTTGTTGTCGTCAGCGTCGGAACGATAGAAACCTTGCTGGCTGGCGTCATCCCAGGCTTTCATTTTGGTTGGATTCTCGGCAGTGGCATTCCATACAAGGCCTTCTTGATGTCGCAGGAGCTCGGCAATTTCGTGGTCCTGGTAGCGATTGTTTACGCGATCCTGAGACGCCTTTATTTTCCCCCACGCCGTCTATTTGTATTGGCACAGTCATCCAAGACGGATGCCTTGATCGTCCTCGCCTTTATCGGCGGACTCGTCTTCACCTCGCTCGTCGGTCTCGGGGCTCGCGCCTATGCCGGCGTCTTGCCCGAAGGTGCGGTTCCGATTTCGCGGGGATTTGCTAAGCTGGTTGGGTTTGCCGTCGAAGATTGGCATGGCTTTGACAAGACGATGTTCTGGACCCACTGTTTTGTCCTGTTTAGCTTTACGACCTTTCTTCCTTACTCCAAACACCAGCACTTGATCTGGGTTTGGCCCAATATTTTCTTTCGCAGTCATCAGGCGCGCGGCCGCTTACGCCCCATGGTGTTCGATGAAAATGCTGAATCTTTTGGCGTCAGCAAAGCCGATGAATTTTCCTGGAAGCAGCTCCTCGATTCTTTCACCTGCGTCGAGTGCGGGCGATGTACCGAGGTTTGTCCGGCCAACAACACGGGAAAACCTCTCGATCCGCGCAAGATCATGCACGACATGAAGTATTCTCTGCTCAATCAGATCGAGGAACCGGAAAGCAAGCGCAAGAGCTTGATCGGCGACTTTATTTCCACCGACGAGCTGTGGTCGTGCACCACCTGCGGTGCTTGTATGGAGGCCTGTCCGCTTTATATCGAGCATATACCGGCCATCATCGATATGCGTCGGTATTTGACTCTCACCGAGGGATCGTTTCCCGAAGAGCTTCAGACCACTTTCCGTAACCTCGAAAATAACGGGACTCCCTGGGCTTTCTCCTCCTCATCGCGTGCCGACTGGGCGAAGGACCTTAAGGTTACGACGATGGCGCAGAAGAGTGACGTTGAGTATCTGTTTTGGGTTGGATGCGCCGGGAGCTATGACGAACGCTATAAGGGCGTCTCGCGGTCGATCGTCGATATTCTCAACAAAGCCGATATCAGCTTTTCCATCCTCGGGACGGAAGAGAAGTGCAATGGGGACACTGCTCGTCGACTCGGTAACGAATACCTCGCCGATATGGCGATTCGAGAAAACGTCGATACGCTGCGTCGCTACAATGTGAGAAAGGTCGTTACGGGTTGCCCTCATTGTTTTAACACCATCAAAAACGAGTATCCCGACTTTGGCTTCGAAGCGGAAGTTATCCACCACAGCGAACTGATCAGCGATCTGATGAAGTCAGGCAAGATCAAAGGTGAGCAGGTTCCCGAAACGGTGAAGAACGTGACCTATCACGACTCGTGCTATCTCGGTCGTCACAACGAAGTCTACGAAAGTCCGCGACAATCTCTCTTGCAGCTTCCCGGCGTTAAGATGACAGAAATGCCACGGAACCGTGAAAAAGGCTTCTGCTGCGGGGCAGGTGGTGGTCGCATGTGGCTGGAAGAGACGATTGGCAGTCGCGTGAACGAAAACCGCGCCAAAGAGGCCGTGGCAACCGGAGCCACCACCGTCGCGACAGCCTGTCCGTTCTGTATGACGATGATGAACGACGGGGTTAAGTCGGAAGGCAAGGCGGACCAAGTCCAAGTTAAAGACATTGCTGAGATCGTAGCGGCTTCGCTGCGCTAGTTGAAAAGTTTCATGGGGGACCGAGCGTTCCCTTTGCTGTAATCTTAACGAAGAGCCTCAGTCGCCGAGGCTCTTTTGTTTTGCTAGGCAAAGGAATGCGCATGGACAAGAGTAAGAAAAAACGGTCGGTTCATTGGCCATGGACAGGAGTCTTAGGTCTCTTATTGTTCACGAACCTCAGCTATGGTTCTACCCACCAAGTTGTGACGCTAGACAACGGTCTCGATCTCGTCACGCTCGAAGTGCGAAAAGTCCCCCTGGTGACGATCGTGCTGACCGCGAAAGCAGGAGCGTTTAGCGAAAAGCCTGAGACCAATGGTCTGACGCACCTTTGGGAGCACATGTTTTTCAAGGGCAACGCGGCTATCCCCAACCAGGAAGCTTTTCGAGAAAAAATTAGAGATCTCGGAATCATTTACAACGGTGATACCAGCGCGGAGCTGGTCCGTTACTACTTTACCTTGCCCTCGGCTTTTCTTCGCGAGGGCTTAGAATTCATGTACCAGGCCATCGCCACCCCTTTGATCGATCAGGCCGAATTAGAACGAGAACGCCACGTCGTTCTTGATGAATACGATCGGAATGCCTCGCAAACTGGTTTTGAGCTCTATCGGGCCAGGCAGAAAATGATCTATGGCGACCTCGCCTATCTGAGAAACCCCCTGGGCGAACGGAGTATCATCGAAGGCGCCAGCCGCCAGGCACTCATGCAGATCAAAGACGATGTCTTTGTACCCAAGAACAGTGCCATCGTACTGGCGGGTGACTTTGATACAGCTGAAGCTCAAAAATTGGTCAAAACCATTTTCCAGTCCTGGCAAAATCCCAAAGATTGGAAGGCCATCGAAGCGCCTCCTCTTCCACCTTTTCCGGCAAAGGCACCTCAGATTATCAAAACTCATCCCCAAGCACGCAATATCAACATCGGCTTTGTGTTTGAGGGACCTCTCGCCAAGAAACAAGCTGAGAAAGCCTATGTTGCCGACGTCCTCACAGGACTTGTGAATCATAGGCTCAGTCATTTTACGAAAAAGTTTGTGGACTCGGGGCTTACCTACGGCGCCGGGTTTGGCTACCTCACGCAATCGCAGGCTGGTGAACTCGCCTTGAATGCCGTGACGAGCCGCGATCACTTTCAAGAAGTCCTCGCTGAGCTCAAAAAGGAACCCGCACTCTGGGCCGAAGAGGGTATCTTCACCGAAGAACAGCTGGCCGATGTTAGGCGTTCGCTCAAAATTCAGCGGGCTTTTGAAGAAAATCGACCCAGCGAATATGTGAAGAGCCTGGCGTTTTGGTGGGCTGTTACGGGACTAGACTTTTATGATCAATATATTGATCGCTTGAGTCAAGTCAGCCTGAGTACGGTGCGAGATTTTGTGCGTCAATACCTAAAAGAAAAGCCTTCCGTGAATACCATCTTGATGTCGCCTCAGGATGCCAAAACTCTCGGACTGGTCGTCGATGAAGCGAAGTCAGAAGGGACAAAAAAATGAATCTAAAAAAAGAAGTAAAGTCACGGAGCCTCTATTTGCTGCGATTTCCACTTCTCGTCTCGCTGGGTCTCGCCTCCTTAATGCCAAAAGGCTTTTCAAGCACTGAATTGGTCAATGACGAGACGATTAAGTTTCAAAAAGACAGCACCTTTGAATTGAAGCTCGACAATCAAGTGCCAGTTACCTATCGGCAGATTCCCGGCTCAGAGATCTTTCTTATCATGGTGGCCTTTGATTTTGGTGAATCGTTTCTTAGATCTTCCGAGCGCCCCCAATTGGGGGTGCTGACTGAATTGATGGAACGAGGCAGCACCTCCTATCCTAAGGATAATCTGTTCGCTCTGCTCGAGAAATATGCCACGGGTATCAACTGCGGTATGGGCATCGAACAGGGAAGTTGTTCGCTCTCGACGCTCAATCCCTACGTCGACGAGCTTCTTCCAGCCTTTGCAAGTCAATTGATAGAGCCTAGCTTTGATCCTCTCGAAACCAAGCTCGTGCTCGAGCAAGCTCAGGCCGCGGAGGCCGCGTCACTGCAAAATCCTGAAAGCTACGTGAACGAGGTCGTCAACGGTATCTTCTACGGAGAAAAACATCCCTATTGGGCACCCCAGGCTCGCAAGCTGGAAGCTCTAAGCAAAATCAAGCTCGACGATCTGAAGGCCTTGCATCAGCGCCTTTTGCATAAGACAGCCAAGCGCATTGTGGTCGTCGGTTCGATGCCACCTGATGACCTGAAAAAGCTGCTCAATAAGCATTTTGCCTTATTTCAGACGGCCCCCCAAGTCGCTCTGAAAGTTCCTCGACCGACCTATTCTCCCAGCAAAAACTTTCGTTTTGCCGCTCGGGATATTCCGACTTCCTATGTGCGAGCTAAATTTGTCATGCCTGGTATCGACAGTCCTGACCTCATCGCCTCGCAGCTCATGATTCATATTTTGAGCGAAGAGCTCGAAAATGAAGTGCGCACCAAGCGCTCTCTTTCCTACTCGGTCTATGCGCAGGTCATTCCCTATTCAATGGGTATCGGTGTACTGCACGCATCGACATCGAAACCCAAAGAAACCTTAGAGGTGATCAAACCCATCATCGAAAAGCTTAAAGGTCAAAAGTTGAGTCAAGCTGAACTCGCTCGTTATAAAACGGTGTTTGCGACCAGCTATTTTCTCAACCTCGAGGAACATTCAAGCCTCGCTGTATCGATGGCTAACTCGATGAGTTACTTTAAAACCACCGATCGACTCTACGAAATGCCGCGCATGCTCGCGGCGATAACTCCCGACGACATTCAAAAAGCAGCACAGAAGTATTTGAAGCAGTTTCGCTTGGGGGTTGTCTTTAAGGAGAAGGGCTTTGACACGAAGTGGGCCCAAGACTTTCTGAAAAGCTTTCCCTGAAAAAATCAAAGGTCGCTCGCGGGCGACCTTTTTTAACGAAGATGACTGTACAACAGGATGATCTCAATGCTGAAGAGATGACGAAAGTCTTGAAATGTTCGGTATAGCTTCGCTGATGTCTTCCGTCGCCATGACTTCGCAGCCATCGCGCGGCACCATTCTCCTCACCAAGCCGAATAAGACTTTTCCCGGCCCTACTTCAACGTAGTGGGTCACACCTAATTCTTTAGCTGTATCGATCGACTGTATCCAGCGGACCGGACTATCGATTTGTTCGATGAGATAGCGGGCCTCGTACTGTTGGACGAGGTGACCCGTGAGGTTTGCAATGATGCCAGCATCATTGCGAGCGATAGGAGTATCTTCAAGCAGCGGTTTCATTTCCTGACGCGCAGGACGCATCAGGCTTGAATGAAAGGGGGCGCTGACAGGTAATTCAACGTAGCGCGTTTGAAGCTGCTTCAGCTCTTCACAAAGCCTGAGGACGGCAGCGCTATGACCTGCAACGACGAGTTGGGCTTCGCTGTTGTAGTTGGCTATTTCTACCCGCTCGCCAGCTCGCGAATGTTTCACGCAGAGGGCTTCCAACTGATCGCTCGGGATCTTCATGACCGCTGCCATGGCACCGACGCCAGCTGGTACGGCTTCTTGCATCGCTTGTCCGCGTTTATGAACGAGATAGGCAGCACGCCCTAAGGTGAGCTTGCCCGAGGCAACGAGGGCGGAATATTCACCCAAGCTGTGGCCTGCAAAATAGGCCGGACGCAAAGATGCTTCCCGTTCGAGCACGTGCCAATAGGCGACGCTCACGGCAAGCAAGCAGGGCTGTGTATAAGCAGTCAGCTTAAGTTCGGACTCTGGACCTTCTTGGCAGAGCCGTCTCAAAGGTAAGTGACAGGCTTCTTCAGCTTCCTCGAAGATTTCCTTCACATACGGAAAGTCTTCGGCAAGCTTCTGTCCCATGCCCACGTACTGGCTTCCTTGTCCAGGGAACATGGCGAGGACTTTCTGCATTTATCCCTCAGCGTTGAAGCTGGTATCGACGGCGCGCGAAGCCTTAGGCTCGAGCCATTGCTTACCGCGGTAATGGCCGCAAGCATCGCAAATTGCATGGGGATGCTTCACCGAGCTGCAGTTGGAGCAAATAGAAATGCCGTGCAACTTCAAAGCATGGTGAGACCGGCGCATATTGCGCTTGGATTTGGAGGTTTTGGACTTAGGAACTGCCATATTGAAATACTCCTCTTAACCGCAGGCGGAAAAGCTGCTGCTT
>CANJJY010000292.1 GCA_947474445.1 Oligoflexaceae bacterium | reverse complement strand
GGGAAAGTTTCTCTTAATCGAGACCTTCCCCTCCCGCCTCGATGAGAGTGTAGGCCCGCTTTGTTAACTCTGGCGATGGACGGACTCAGAAACGATAGCCTTCTCCGTAAACGTCATCGATAAGATAGCCGAGGTTTGAATCGCCGGCCGCACCGAGTTCGATGAATTCAAATTCGACTTCTGAAGTAGTAGTGCAGGATTTCACCTGACCTGAGCCAACTGATTTGACAGTCCGCAAGGGTGGGTCAATTCACGCGCGAACGGGCAGATGTTCCATTTGTCGGTACAAAGGTCACAGCCGAGGTCCCACGTGCGATTAGATAACCGCTTACAGGTCCAGGAGCTGCGCCTAAGGTTAGGGTGGTTCCCTGATCGATCCCGACCCCAGAGAAGCTTGTCTTCAGCGCGAGTTGAAGACTTGGTCGTTCCAAGGGTTGGCGCAAGGAAAAGTTACTCGCCAACGCCGAAACAACCGTCCTGCCGGGTTGGTGTCAGGTTGCCCGTAAAATAAAATTGCGACTTCAGCCGCTCGCGAATGCCGGCCAGGTCCTCGGGTGCGATTTCAGGCGTCCGCGACAGGACCCAGATTGGTTGACGGAGGAAGGTAGAAACCACCGCGTAGCGATAGTCGTCAGCGAGATCGACGACCCAGTAATTGGTGAAGGGAAAATCGATGCCACCAAAATTCACGGTGAATTTAGCGGGGTTTTTGCTCGCCTTTGCAGTGCCGCGGGTTTCTTCGATGGGAGCTTCAGGGGAAAACTTCCGGCAGCTGTTCACGACCTCGACCGTCTTTTCATCGACCAGGAAATAGTCAGCCGTGACACAGACGCAGTCCTTTTGAAAAATGGGCTTAGTCGACGCGACTTCATACCAGCGCCCGAGATAACTATCGAGATCGAGTTGACTCACAACATGGGGAAATAGACCGTTGGCCGCAGCCGACGAAGCAAGTCCGAGGCCGAAGACTAAACTGAGCAGCTTTTTCATAACGTTCTCCTGTCTCATGCCTTCCCGGGGGAAGAAGTAAAAGCTTGAGGTGACTCTTGGTGTCAAAACAGCAGATAGGCTTACCGCTATCGCCGGTTGTATAAATTTTGTATGAGATTAATTTCTACAGCGCAAGTAAATTCACGCCTGGCCTCAGGGCTGCTCTGAGGCGGTAGCCAGCCTTTCTCCGCAGCGAAAGCAGTACCGGCTCTGGACCAGATGCCGCTTTTCTCCGCAACGTGCGCATTCCAAGGGGTTCAGTGCCATCCGACTGGCTCGCCCCATTTCCACCGACACAATCCCGGTGGGAACCGCGAGAATTCCGTAGCCCATGAGCATGACCAACGACGCTATGATTTTACCGAGCGGCGTCACCGGTGTGATATCGCCATAACCAACCGTCGTAAGAGTCACCACCGACCAGTAGAGGCTGGTGGGGATACTGGTGAAACCATGTTCGGGACCTTCGATCAGGTACATGAGAGAGCCCATGATCAGAATCAGCGAAAGCACGTCCCCGATAAAAACGGTGATCTTGTGCCGGCTGGCCTTGTGCGCCCGCATCAAGACGTCCGCTTCACTTGAATACTGCACCAGCTTGAGGATGCGAAAGACCCGCAGAAGCCTGCTTTCCCGCCGCTCCGAGCCGTCAGCCGCCTCGATCAGGCATGAGGAATCGCCAGATAAAAAGACCAGTAGAGCCAAGCAGCCAGGAAAATTAACAAGCCAATGGCGAGGATACCGTGAGGCCGCGTCGCGTGGTGGGCGAGATGCTCATGGAAGTGTTTCCGTACTTTCTTATGCTCGGTAGGACCAGACATAGATCGTTCCTTTCCAAAGTGGTTGACGTCGGTTCAGGATGGGAAAACTTGACGAAAATCTAACAGCAGCCACAAAGAGATGAGGCTGCCACCATCCCATGAACAGCGAAGAAAAACAATGAACTTAGGCGAGCGGATCACATGACATGCTTTCTCCAGCAGTCTCTCAGCAAGATCTGCCTACCTTTGCCTCAGACGATCCCCTTATACTGAATACATCATCTGCAATAGATCGATGCTTGCCTCATCTAAGGATATCACCATGCTCTCCCGCGTGCGTATCGGCGCTCTCTTTGGTATCCTGCTGATAATCTCAGCCTGTCGCGAACTTCAAACCCAAGAAGACAGTCACCTCTCTTGGTTTACCGGCGCGGGACCCACCCGAGGCCATGAAGATTTAACGAGGATGGGCGTTGATCGAGCAAATGCGGTCCTCGCCGGCGAGATAGGCCTGCGACCCTTTCCCGGAATTGCTAAAGGAGTCGCGGGAGTCGATTCGGAGAATCCTTTGGTCAAAGGCAACTACGAATCAGACTTTCCTTCGCAGAGAATGTTCGACTTCTATCAGCTGCCATCCGATGTCGATTGGCATCATCACGACTCCATCCAGCACGTGCACAGTCTTCGCGATCGGGTCGATGGGAACTATGTGGGTTCCAGAGAAGCCTGCGAGCGCGTGCGTGCAGCGATTTCAGCAGCGAGTCACGAGGCGGCCGAAAAATTTGCCCTGGGACTCAACGACGAAGGTCTCTACTGGCTCGGGCATGCGACCCACATCTTGCAAGATAGCTTTTCGCCCGCGCATACAGAGCGGAATGGCGAGGGACTCCGTTCGATCTCATCTTTTTGTACTTATGGCCAGGAGGTTGCAGGCATCTGCTATCATCATACGACTGATCTGCGCGATCGCGTCTGGAGAGATACTCTCGCCTGTAGTTTGGATGCGAACAATCGCGGTTACTCCTGCCTGGTTCCCGAAGCGCAAAGAGCGGTCGAGGCCAGCGGAGGCTACTTGAGAGCGGTCGGAGAAGCTATCTTTAGAGGTGGTGACCTGGATGAGGGCCTCGAGCGCTTCTATACGGATCGGTCGGCAGCTGATCTCGGTTACTTCTCCTGTGAAGAGTTGATTTAGGGCTAGGGCGCACTTAGAGCGCAACGGAAGCCAATACTGGGACCCGAAATCGTAGGAGCATTGGACAGGTTTGCAGAGAACACCCCAGCGCTTGAGCCCATGACCAAGTTGGACCCACGCATGAGGGCGCCTCCGGAATTGTTGGCTCCGGGGTAATACTGGCCAATCCATTTTCCGGAGTTCCACGCGTCGGACCAAAACGCTTTGACAGAGTTTGTGGGGACGAGATCCCTGAGCGCAGTTGATGCGGTCCCGGTGACAGCCGGGTATTCGTAGTAGGCAGCTGTCGCGCCTGGCTTATCCCCAGCGTTAACGTAATTGACCCATTCCCAAACGTTCCCGGAAAGATCCCAGATTACAGCGCCGTTTGAGAGGGTGTGGGTTCGCCTTTGCTCCGCTGTGTCCCCTGAACTGACTGGCGTAGGGCTGGTTTCGACATAAAAGAGAGCGTCATTGCTCGAAGCCGCGCAGGCTGATGGAGGGCTATTGTCATTGTGTCCGCTGAAGAGGTAGCCGCTGCCCACCGTGCCCCCTGTCCAGTTCCCATTGATGGCAGCGACACTGGCTCCGATGGTCATCCACTGCTCATTAGAAATAAGCTCATAGCCTGGCCCGTTAGAGGTGCATTCTGACTTCGAAGTTTCTTGAGATATCGACACCCACGGTGTGCTCGCCGCCTGAGAGATCGCCACATTCGAGCCATTGTTCTTCGCCTCGTACTTCATCACACAGAAATCTTCGGTTCCGTAATCTTTATCCCCCAAAACTAAGATATAACCCGTAGGACAAGTCGCTGGTTTTTCGCTGTTGCGGGCTAGAAAGGTAAATTCATCATTCGCATTGTAGGAATAGAGATTATAAAAGTAGGTGCTACCATCGGTGAGCGAAGTATTGTCGTATGTGAGGGACGTGCCGACATAGAGAATGGAATCACTTCCTTGAGCACCCACCGCATAGCTGGTCCCGTCGGTAGGCACAAAGGTCGCTTCGCTGTTGGTAGGGCCACGCACCAGCATATAGCCAGTAGCTCCCGTCGATGTCCAAGCTACGTTGATGGCCGTGGTGCCTGGAGTTAGAGTTAACGTTGCTCCATCGATATCAGGAAGATTTTGGACGCAGCGGAGTCCATTGCTCGTGTTCGATCCGGACGGAGCCGTATCCAGATAAGCGGAGAACATCCCAGCAGACGAGCTATCGGCCGAGCTACCCCCGCGCGAGAGGGCGCCTCCCGTACCGCTAGTCCCGGGGTAATACTGGCCAATCCACTTTACTGAGTTCCACGTGTTGGTCCAAAACGCTTTCACAGCGTTTGTGGGGACGAGATCTTTGAGCGCAGTCGACGTCGTTCCAGTGACAGCCGTGTACTCGTACATGGCTGCTGTTGCGCCAGGTTTATCGGCGCTGTTGAAGTAGTTGACCCATTCACTGACGTTCCCCGAGAGGTCCCAGATCACAGCGCTGTTTGAAAGGGTAAGGGTTCGCCTTTGCTCTGTGGTATCGCCTGAGCTCACCGGCGTGCAGGTGGTCTCAACGTAGAACATCGAGTCATCAGTAGAGGCAGCACAGGCTGAGGTAGGGCTATCGTCGTTATGACCCGCAAAGAGATAACCCGTGCCGACCGTGCCACTCGTCCAATTTGAAGCACGAGCAGCGACGTTAGCACCGATGGTCATCCATTCGTCATTGTTGATAAGATGGTATCCAGGTCCTATTGCATTGCACTTCGTAATCGAGTCTTGCTGAGAAATGCTCACCCAAGGAGTACTAGCAGCCTGAGAAAGCACAGCCGGTATCGTCGCGCCATCACTCTTTGCCTCGTACTTCATGACACAAAAGTCATTTGTTTTATAATCAACATCGCCAGGTACGAAAACCCAGTTCTCAGCGCAAGGTGTCACGTATACCGATTGCAAGGCCGCGCTCGAATAGTTTTTCGAGCTGTCATAGCCGAAGAGACGGTAGTGGTAATTACCTCCGGTCGTCAGTCCCGTATCGAGCTTCGCTATGCTATTGCCAACGAAGATAAGCGTGTCGTTGCCTTGCGAGCCCGCTGTATAGGTCGTGCCATCGGCGGGTTGAAAGAGTGGGAGTTTGCCGGCTTGGCCGCGAACGAGGAGATAACCGCTGGTGGTGCTGCCACCTTTGGCCCAAGACAGCGTAACAGAATCTTTGCTAGCCATCGCAGCAAAGGCTCTAGGTGTTTCTGGAGTCAATCCTCTTAAGACGCATCGGAAGCCAAGGTTTGAAGATGAAGAGGATGGAGCACTATTCAGATCCGCGTAGAAGACCCCAGCGCTCGAAGTAGCGGACCAGTTACCTCCTCGTATGAAGGCGCCTGCGGCACCGTTTGTTCCCGGGTAAAACTGACCAATCCCCTTTACGGAGTTCCAGGCATCGACCCAAAATGCTTTGACGGCGTTAGTAGGGACCAAATATTTGAGCGGAGTGGTCGTAGTGCCGCTTAGGGCCGAGTATTCATACCAGGCCGCAGTTGCGCCAGGCTTATCGGAGATATTGATATAATTGACCCATTCCCCGACATTGCCTGTGAGATCCCAGATGACCTGGCTGTTAGAAAGATTGAAAGTCCTTTTCTGCGTTGATTCGCTGTCTTCACCTTGACCACTTGCCTTAGGCGTACAGTTGTTTTCGACATAGGCTTGTAGATCGATTGAAGAAGCTGGGCATGCGTAAGGAGGATTGTTGTCATTGTGCCCCGAAAAGAGGCTTCCCGTTCCTACAGTGCCGCTGCTCCAGTTCGTGCCAAGGGCTGCGATATTACTACCCACCGTTATCCACTCAGGGTTTGAGATAAGTTGATAGCCAGGTCCCATAGCACTACAGGCCGTCAGGGAATCATCCTGCTTGATACCGGTCCAGGGACCATTTTCAGATTTTGATGCAGCTATACCCCCGATGTATTTTGCTTCATATTTCATTACGCAGAAGTCATCGGTTCCATAATCGCTATCGCCTGGGATCAGCGCGAATCC
>CANJJY010000291.1 GCA_947474445.1 Oligoflexaceae bacterium | reverse complement strand
TGGGCACTGAAGCCCTGTTTCGGGAGCCGATCGGTGACCTGAGTCGTCGCTTGAATAGCGAGTGGGCTATCAAGTAACTCGGCCGGTGCATCAGCATTGAGGTTCTGTCGAAAGTCCTTGAGGAGGACGCTCTTAATCGAAGCGGTCTGCTGATCGAAGTCAAAGACCCGCGTTTTCGTCTCGATACGGAGCTGTTCGGGAGAAAGGAGCGCGATCTCGGTTGTACCGGGAACTGGCGCTGCCGCCGCAGAATCAGTTCCGGGGCTAGGCGCTGTGCTCCCTGCCGGAGAGGTTGGGACAGGTGTCACCGTTTCCGCGGTTTTAGGCTGGTCTTTCCGACCGGCATAATAATCAGGGTATTTGCGTTGCAGGTAGCTCATGTACACGGTGAAAATCACGATGGACGCGAAAAGAGCACCGATCGTTTTCTTATCCCAATTCATGGTAAGTCCACTCCTCCTGGGTGCCAGGGGTGACAGCGTAAAAGCCGCCAGCTTATTTTTTTGAGAGCCAATCCGAAAGAATATTTTTCAAGACAGCCGATCGCAAAATGCGAACAGCTTGGATAAAAGCGACAGTGCGGCCCTAGCAGGGGTGAAACGCAAATTTGATAGACTCGGATTGGCCATTTCAGCCAAATCGCGCGCATCAAATTGCCACCCTTACACTGAGGGGAAGCGCCATGTAGCGGGCAAAGAAAAAGACAGGCGAAGTCACGCGAGTGAACTCCTCGATAGAGCGAACATCAAAGGGAATCGGGCTGAGGGGATGTTGCGATCGGTGGACGCTCACCTTCACGCCGAACAGAGATAGGGATGATGAGAGGGCCGGTAGACGACGTTTGAGCGCGCGGTTTCTCCCGACGCTCGAGCGCCATCAAAGCGCGTCTCATACCCTCGCGAAAACTGGCTTCGAGCTCCGTGAATTCTGCTCCTAAAGCTGGTCCTCGGGCGATAACAACCCAATCCGTTCCCACGGGCTTATCGGTCATCGTCCGGTAAATCTCGCGCAGACGTCGCTTGACGCTATTCCGCTCGACCGATCCACCTACTTTTTTTGACACGATAAAACCGATGCGAGACGTCAGGTCTCCCGTACGGCGAACCATCAGGACCATGTAAGGCATCACTGTTTTAGTGCCTGCATCCATAGTCTGAGTGAACTCAAGCCGTCGCAAGAGTCTCTGCTTTTTAGGAAACTCCAACATGGAGGGCCCTGGAGCTTTATACCCCAGCCGCTGCATGGGGCTTATTTCTGATAGATCGTGGGAACGAGTCGCTTACGACCCTTAGCCCGGCGACGACTCAGAACATTGCGTCCACCAGGGGAATCCATGCGAGCCCGAAAGCCGTGGGTCCGCTTGCGCTTCAAATTACTTGGTTGGAAAGTACGTTTCATTTCTCGTCTCCTAAGAACTCTATCCCACGAACAAAACACAAGTTGCTTGAAATCTTAGGCACAAAAGCCTTCTGATGGGACAGCCGCGAGACTCTAGCAGAACACCTAAGGGCTGGCAAGATTTAACGAAAGTATCATGGCGACCAAGGCTAAATCGCATAGCACGCCCAGCAAAAAAGGCTTGCATTGCCGCGAGAGCTCCTATAAAAGATGTCAAAACGACACTTAGGACTGCGATGACAAAGCGATTTTTGCAATTTGTTGTTTGTATTTTCGCTGCCTTAGAGATTTGCGCGCCGGCGACTCAAGCAGCGACTTTTGCTTTAGAAATTCAGCCCGTTCGCATACATTTCGACTCACAAGGTCAGGTCACCGCCGCTTTCATGCAAGGCTGTGATCGGGATTTCGCCGGCTTTATCTATCGGTCACCGACGGCCGGCACTCTTGAAGTCGGGGTTCTCATCCGTCGCGCCCATAATCGTTGCCTTGGGCTTGCGGGCATGTCGCAACGCATTCTTCCCCTGGTCCAGGCCCAAGATTTCGGCAGCATTATCTCGATGAATCCGAGTCAAGAAGCCCGATCGATCACTTTAGCTCCCATGCAGAACATCCATCGGACAGGCGCTGCTCCACACGAGACTCTGCACGCCGTCTATACTTCGCTCTGCGGGACCCCTGTTGGCCTCCTCATTCAAGCTCAGCCAGACCGATTGGCCATAGGCCTGGTCGAATCGAGCCGCTTCCGGCCGGGCCCCTGTCAGCGGACGACTCGCATCTATAGCACAAGTGGCCTGCGGCTAGAAAACCTCGGCGAGCCGGGTCTTGTTCAACATGAGAAAGATCCCGTCCCAACCTATAGTCTGCGACGAGCACCCCTGCAACTTCAGGCATTGAGTACCCACGCCCAATCCACATCTTATAAAGTTCGCTATCGACGCGCTTGCAATGAAGCACCTATTGGTATCGTTCAGCAAGACGCTGCGGGACAGCGGACTCTCTCCATGTTAGTCGCCCACTTCACCACCATGGAATGTCCTCGGTCAGGACCTCAGGTTTTTTGGTCCCCCTGGAAAGAAGAGGTCCATGTCCCTTCCGCACTCTCCATCCGTACGATTCCCGCCGAGCAGGCCGAGGAACTAAGACTGGTTCGCCCCGTCTCTTATAAGGTTTCGCGCGCGACCGGGGAGCGCCCATCGACTCTTCAAATTAAGAGCATCAGCTCCTGCCATCGCGATCTTGGCCTAGTGAGCCTCAGAGGATCCGGAGGAATTGCCCTAGGGATTTTGCAAACATCCAAGGCCCCATCGTGCAATTTTCCTCTGAAAAAGGTAACGTATCAGCTAGAAATGGACCTCCGCCCCCAGATGGCCATCAAACCTCTGCAGCTGGTCGGATCTTGATCGAGGAGTCCACGTGCGCTGTGAGATACAAATCGATGCCGCAGCTCTTCGCCACAATTATCAGACCTTTCAAAAACTCGCTGGTCAGGCCACCCTCATTCCCGTCGTCAAATCGAATGCCTACGGGCACGGTTTGCGCGAAGTCTACGAGGCTCTCAAAGAAATCAATCCCGGCTGGTTAGCCGTTAATTACCTATCTGAAGCGGAATCTCTTCGTTCCTTGGGGTTTGAAGGGCGGATTCTCGTCGTCGGTCCCATTCGTAGCTCTGATCTTGGTTGGGCATTCAAACTCAATTGCGACATCTTTCTTGCCGAGAGGAATCTTCTTTCCGCCTGGGTCCTGTTACCCCCTGCGCAGCAAGCTCGGGGCCACATTAAATTTGACACGGGCATGTCACGCCAAGGATTTATGCCAGATGAAGTGCCCGGCCTCCTGGCCCTTCTCGCCCCACACAAGGCGCGGCTCGTCGGGATCTGCAGCCACTTCTCCAACGTCGAAGACGTTTTGGAGCAGTCCTATGCACTTCAGCAACTCGAAACCTTTATGTCGGTTGTCAAACAATTTAAGGACCTAGGTTTTACGCTCTTGCCACATATCGCCGCCAGTTCATCGGCGCTCATCATGCAAGACAGTCGACTCGCGATGATACGCGTCGGGATATCGATGTATGGTCTTTGGCCCTCACGCGCGACGCAGCTTTCCTATCTTCAAAGCATGGGCCACATGCTCGAACTAAAACCATTGTTGAGCTGGACCTGCGAACTGGCTTTGACCAAATCCATTCAAGCAGGCCAATTCATCGGCTATGGGTGCACCTTTAAAGCCTTGCGCGATATGCGCATCGGACTTTTGCCCATCGGCTATTTCGAAGGCTACCCCCGCCTCGCCAGCAACCGCGGACACGTTCTGATTGATGGTCAGCGGTGTCCGATCGTTGGACGCATTTGTATGAACATGATGATGGTCGATATTTCTCACCTTCAGGATCTTGAAGTCGGTACAACGGTCACCTTAATTGGTAAAAGCGGGACGGAAAGCATCGATGCCTCACAAATCGGAGAGTGGGCCGAAACGATCCACTATGAAATCATTACGAAACTCAACTCTGATATCCCTCGCGTTCTGAGGTAGCTCGTGCTCCATCCTCATCAACTTTGTCAGCTTGAATTGCACAGCGAAAACTTATCGGCGACCCTGCTTTATCTGGCCGCTGTCTTTGGTTGGAAATCAGTACCGATAACCCTCCACGAATACGTCGTCATCGAGGTCCCGGACGACAGTCACATGGGAATCAGCGTAATGCAAATCCAGGGAGAGACGCCCTCTCAGGGTCGGCCACCGGTGATTCCATATTTTCGTTGGGAAAAAGAAGCGATAGAAGAATTACTCGAGCGTTCAGAGGCGCAGGGCGGTCGACTCGTCTGGGGACCCCGTCCGGTTCCCGCCTATGGCCAACTCTATCTACTCGAAGAACCCGGAGGCATTCAGATCGGCATTTTCGTAGGGAGTTAGGCCCGCATTTCAATAAGGCCTTGCGAGTTGATATAAACCCCATCGGCCACTCGTCCATCAGGGAAATCGGTCGGGTTAGCCACCTTCCAGTTGCGATCGACAAAAACCTGAATAACGGCTTGCCGGATGCGGCGATTCTCCGATGAATCGTCTTTCAGAAACGGCGTGAGATGATCACGAATCTGCTCGGTCTGCTGACCGATGAGAAGCTCGGCGGCAGCGAATCGAACGCGCTCGTCGGCATCTTGCAAAAAGTGAGCGATCTGCGCCACAGAATCGGGAATCTGATACTCACGCAAATAGCAAAGAATGTCGTAATTCTTGTCGACCGCCATCTGATTAAAGGCTACGTCAGTAAAATTGAGGGCATTTTTCAGGCATTCGATCACCGCATCTTCCTTGCCAAGTTCCTTAAGTACCTTGATTGGCCAAGCAATGCGGCTCGTCTCCTGCAGCCACGATCGAACGAAAGGAACCGAAGCTTCACCAAATCGCACGATACCCTTCAGGGCCAATTCCTTTTCACGCGTATCGTTGATGCCGTGCTCGAGGCTGTATTCGAACCTCTGCAAGAGATGAGGGATCGCATAGTCGGCTTCTGGCACGGTTTCGGCTAGATATTCGAGTGCCGCCCAACGATCTTCGCGGATCGCTTTAGGGTTTTTCAGCAGTTTTCCCGCTTTTTCAATGCGCTTCATGCGGCGGGCAAAAAAGTACTCTTTAATCTGTGCGATCAGTCCCATCTCTTGTTCTTTCCTATACTGTCCCGATTTAATCGAGGACCGGGTAGACATCCATGACCACGGTTTCGCCGAAGGTATCTTGCAGGTCGCGCTTGACACCTTGCATGAGGGTTAAACGCGACGAGGGGCAGCCTTCGCAACCGCCACCTAGACGAATCGTCGCGATACTTTCTTGGTAAGCTTCGAGCCGCGCATATCCACTGTGCAATGAGAGCATCTGCGACACAGGACCTTCGAGGTGCGCTGCGATCTCGCGAGCAATACCTTCAAAGCGATCGCTCGTCAAAGGCTCGGAGAAATCTCCCCCCTCATCGAGGCCGAGGAGCTCACGCATCGCATCACTGGCAGCTTCGGCGGAAGCACCAAACGTCTGGCGACCCGAGGGTTCGTGAAGAGCGGACCAAGTTCCGTCAGGACCTTGGTTCAGCGCGACTGCTGCTAATGGCCTCGTCATGATTTCTCATCTCCTCGACTTCTCTTGACAGACGAAATCGCTACTCTTTCTGGTAAATGCGGCGGCACAAAATCCGTCGTTTTATCATACCTCCTTCTACCTCAGGAGGGCCTTTGGATCAAGACCGCTCTCGCAGCATGGAGCTTTTTCTGAGTTTGTCAACGCCGCCTGGCGGCCCTTCCAACTTTTGCATATAAAGAACGAACTCATGCGCAATAGGAGTCGAACTATGCACCCTCGAGCCGATTCGGTCGCCGCCGTTGTCCTTGCTGCGGGAAAAGGGACGCGAATGAAAAGTACTCTCCCTAAAGTTCTGCATCCCTTATCGGGTACACCGATGATCGGGCATGTCATAAAGACCATAAAAGATCTTGGCATCGAACAGATCTGTGCCGTCATCGGGGGGGAGGTCGACGTGCTGGCTAGCTATCTCCAACCTTTCGGACCCATGACC
>CANJJY010000290.1 GCA_947474445.1 Oligoflexaceae bacterium | reverse complement strand
GGAATCTCAACTCAAAGTCCCTGTGCATTCACAAAGCTGGCGAGGTCTTTGCAGATATCCGTATTCAAGGTACCCTGCGTCACATTCCCGGTAAAAAGGGGCTGCTTGATGGTCAGTGTGAAATCTGTGTTATTGCAGCTAGCTGAAACCGTTTTTGCTTTCGAAGGCAGTCCTCGCACCGATGGGTCGGGAAAGGTGCGATTTTGCAGGGCATTGGCCAGCTTTTCACAACCCTCGAAGGGGTTCACCTGAGAGAAAGTCAGCATGGCTCGATCGTCCGCGAGCATCATAGAAAATAGACTTCCGCAGTCGGAGGCGACTCTCTGTTCATTGGATCCCGCCTTGATCAGCTCCCGGCCGGTCGTCTTTTGTTCCCTGTTGCTGCCAAATCGCACCGACAGGTTGAGATCAATGAGGGCTCGGAGGACAATATCGCGGGTCGGGCCCGTGAGGATGAGAGAAATTTGGCCGGTAGTACTGGCTTGTTCTACGATCATCACCTCGTTGTTATTGTTGCCAACCGTCCAGGTGCTATCTTTGATGTCGGGTGCAAGTGCCCCCTTTGCATCGGCAAGAAAGAAAGTAATGTTGGCAGCGGGGTTATCGAGGGTCGGTGGCTTTTGCCAGCGGCTGACCAATGGATATCCAGGTAGTCCGGAAGATTCTTCCGACATCTTATCGGGCTTTCCCTGCAGAGTCTCTGGACCGATCACTGTATTGGGGCCTACCACGGCATTTCCAATGGGGTCTCCACCCTCTGTCGTACCCAAGGCTTCGTCGCCGGCCGATTCACGATCGTGCGCGTCGCCTTTTCCATAGTTTTCCGATGACGAAGAAGCTCCTCTCTTGCAAGCGATGCCTGACAATAAAGGCAGCAAGCAAGCGATCGCCATCGTACAGATTCTATTGGTCATCTAGATCTCCTTGTGAGTCCAAACCTTATCGATCAGATCGCCGGCGATGCCGAGAGCATCAGAGCTGCGTCCACGACTGAGTCTAAGACTCAATCCGGAGTATTCGCTCCAGAGAATACGGCCAAAGTCTCGGCATTGGCTGCGCAAAAGCCAGCGAATCAGAGACAGGTAAACGAGGAGCACCTTATCGATGTCGGCGATCGTCTGTATCGACTGGACGGTTTTCTTGATGCTGGTCAAGCGATGCGTCAGAGGGATTTCGGTATCGTAGGACTTTTCGAGCGAAAGAGCGCAGCGATGAAAGCTCGCATAGTTCTTGAAGTTGAACTGTTTTTTCTGCGCCAACGATTTAAGTTTGGGCAGATGATCGAGCCATTGGGTGCTCGACGTCGCGCGAGCCCAAAAAAAGCCTTCGAGAACATAACTCGTGTGATAGTAGTCGTGGCGCGGGTTGAGCTTTTGCATCAGAGCATCGACACTGCCTTCGCGCTGCGCCGTCCGACACAGGGTTTCCCAGCCTATTTCTCTCTGCCAGCGCTCATCGTCAGAAGCATTTTTGATCGTTTCGCTCCAACTATCGGCTTCGTCTAGTCGGGTCGCGAGTCGCAAGGCCCGCAGCTTGAGCAATTGGGCTTGAAGCGTGCGCTCCGGGGGCAAATCAACCATCGCGCGTTCGGCATAATCAATGGCCAGATCGCTCTCGCCGAGGCGCAACACGTATTGGGCGAGAGAAAGGCAGTGGTAAGTCTCGCCACCCGGCGGTGTAGGTCCTGAAATATGCTGCACGAGCTGTTGCTCGAGACTGGCGAGCAGAGCATCGCCTTGACTCAAATGAGCCTGCGCGTGGAGAGCGTGCAGTTCGCCGAGGAGAAAGGCCAAGGCCGAACTTTTTGGTTTGATGTTGTGCAGGGTGAGCAGCGCTTGCGCGAGTTGGAGCAATTCTTTGACGTGACTTTCGGCTAAACCGCCCCACTTCAGATGCGTGTGGATGGTCGCGTGTACGTAGAGCAGGCGATCGAGGTCTTGATCTTCATAGCGAATGATCTGATCAAGGAGGAAGGCCAGGCGGTCTTCCGGCTCGGTCAGGCCTTGGACCTCGACGCGAATCCTTTCCTTGATGCGATCGACATCATCCCGCTTCCACACTTTGGGCGCTTTTTGTGCCACCGTAATTCCTTTTTGCGTGGAACGGGTCTCTTGCCAAAGAAAATATCGAACTTAGCTTGATTATACGCGTTTAAGTCTTCCGCGGAAAGGCGGCGCCTCGGACCTTGTGATCCTGGGGCGCTCAGCATAGGACCGCTATCCTTATTCCTGCGGAATCGTCACGGGATAGACCGCGCTCAGCTGTTTGCCGTCCTGCGCGTACTGCACATAGACCAGTCTCTGATCGGCGGCTAGCTCAACTTCCACGGAGCTCTGATAGGGCTGCCAGGCAGCGCTGCTCAAATCCGCGGTAGAGCCCCAGCGCACTTGGTTCATTAGCTGAGGTCTCTGCAAATGGATTGTCACGACAAAGCTTTGCAGCTGTGGCAGCGGAGCGCCTAGGTAATGCGCTCCAATCGCTAGGTTTTGATCCTGAGGCACCAGAGTGATGGTCGGAAGAGTAGAATCGGCAGTGAATTGCCGCTTTTCAAACACTCCCGTCGTGTAGCCTGAAGTGCGAACTTCAAAAGTGTGGTGCCCGCTCGGGACGCGATCGAAGTCAAAGCTTCCATTGGCGGCCGTTGTAGTCTTTATACCGGTCTGAGGAATCGAAATTTCTACGCCGGCCTGGGGTGCAGCACCGGAGAGCTTCACCGCTCCTTTGATGTGCAGATAGGGTCGCAATTCGACGTCGGCGAGAAAGGTATCCTGATCGTTTTGCACCGTGATTCCAGAAATTCGGATCGCGACGCCGTAATTATCTTGTCCGGGTTGATCCGAGAGCTTTTGAGCCTCTAAGAGAATATCGTAAGAGCCGCCCTTGAGCGGGCCTATCATATAGCGGCCCGGCTGCTCGACGAGCGGGGTCAGACTCGGTCCGCCGGCGATACCGACGAGTCCGCCTTTGATTTGCTGGAGGCGTTCTGTCTCACGGAATTTGAGGACAATGCGGCTGCTAGCGCGGCTGAGATCAGCCGTGACGGGACGAGCACTGTCGTCGGCACTCTCTTGTTCCTGGGCCTTCTGCTCGCGGCCAGGATTGGCACAAGCAGAGAGCACCAGAGCCAAGGAAAAAGCGGAAAGGCCGATTGATTGTCTAAGAAATTGACATCGCATAGTGGGCCCCCTTCTCTTCCCCTTTTCGGCAGAATCCAGGCTTTTATTCAGTGTTTCAGACGAAAAATAAAAATTATTTTTTGAAATCATAACCGCCCTGAACGATTGCGCTATTTGACCTCATCACAGGGGGGATGGGAAGTCGGCGCTATCGGTAGGGAAATCAATCCCGGCCTTTGGAAGTTCTTAACCTCCGTCTTTTAAATCTTTGAAAGCCCCTTGAGAGTCTGTAGACCCGCGGCGGTTCCTGCACCCCCCAAATTCACTAAACTATTCACTGTATCGCTCGGAGCTTTCAAAATTGTAGCGAGGTAGGCCCAAAATGCCGACGGATTCGGTGTCGAACTAGCAAATAGACCGCTGCCGTTTATTTGATCAAGAGATCCTTGTTTAACATTGGGCCCCACGACAGTCGCCGTGATACCAGATCCATGACCCGAGTTGTCGGCTTCTCTGACAAAATCTCCGTAGATGACGGTTACGATATTCTTGCCTGCAAACTCGGGCAGCGGCGCGATATTGTTATCGACATCACCATAGACCCGGGTAAAGAACTTGGTGAGAGCGGGAATTATATCGGCGTCCATTTTGTTGAAAACGGTCGTCATTTTAGGATCGTTGTGATTATCCCAAACACCGCGATTACCTATCATGATGACATTGCTACTGGCGCGTATCATCAGCTCTGCAAAAGCAAATTGCGAGGCTACGGTCTTGCCGACTAGAGTTGAGTTGATTCCATAATCGGCAAGCATTTTGTTGGAATCGAAAACCTGCACGGGCTTGTTCAATACGTCGATGGCGGAAGCATAACTGGTAGGCATGCTCGTCAGAGAATTTGGATTCCCTTGAAGAAGGTCCTGAGACTGAATTCCCGCAGCAGCCATGGCCTTAGCCGCAATCAATCGATCGGGGGTGTATGGTCCAACTTCGCCTCCGCCCAGGGCGTCAATGATGGTTTTCATGTCGGTTAGCGGTTGAACGGCGACACCGTTGTAGCTTCCGTTGAACGCGACAGCAAAGCTTGGACCGGCTTGCACAAGTTTATTAGAGGATGGGCCCCCCATGCCAGCTGCGAGATAGTGAAGAGCACCGACTTTACTATCTGATACAAGTCCCGCCATGCGAGCAGCGGGATGACCAGCAGCATTGTGCAAAATGCCCGCGGTTGCCATCTGAGCCAGTACGCTTTTCGGAAATTTTTCAAATGATTTGTGGACTGCAAGTCCATTGCCGACGGTCAAAATCGAAGCATCGGTGATTCCGCCGAAATTTGGATTGTTAAGAAAGGCTTTCGCTGCGGCAAAGCTCGCTGAATAGCCTCCTTCGAGGTGAATGAACACCAGATGATTGTTTTGCGAAGTTGCATCAGCTCCGTAAAGTATATTTGATCCAAACATGCCGAGCGGATTTAGTAAACCTAGAGAGAGTGAACCTCCACCTATAGCCGAGTGGGACAAGAGTTCGCGTCGTGAAAGCTTGATATTTTTCATGGCTCATCTCCCTTAGTACGATAGAAAATTTGAGGCGGTGAGGACAGAAGCTAAGGCATGAGCCCAACGCATTTCCGGAGTGGTGAGTGAAACCGTATCCTCGAGAGCTACCTTTACACAGGCATCGACCTGGACTTTAAGTGGCTTCATATTCCAGGCTTTGGTGGCAAAGCTCTCGCAAGTGGCGGTGGCGCCTTCCAAATCAGGAGCTTTACTAAAGTTAGTGTCTGCTTGCGCCATCTTTAAAGTAGCTTCATAAGCGATCCCGTAAAACGTAAACAGAGTAATAGAGCTATGTTGGGGTTCGACATACCAACGCGCTGGTGCAGCAGAAAAAGTAGCTTTCGCAGGCAGAAGGCCGGCCGGCACAATGCCCGTGACCCTCTTCAGCTCGTCACCGAACACATCATAAGTTTTGAGGCGAAAGCGATCCCGATAGACCGGGGCTTCTTCTGCATCCACGGTCGTGAGCGTGAGCTTTCTGCCACCAAAACCAGAATAAGCCGTAGACAGATTTGAACAAACCAAACTCGCCCCAAGGGGGCCTTGCTCATTGACAGGACCACCTGTGGTCGTTTGCTCGGAAGTATCAACGTCTCCACCGCTCACGGCGTCACTGTATGATCCTAACTCAGGAGCCCGCGGGTGAGCTCGGCTGCAGGCTTGTCCCAAAACCAGGCTTATACCCCAAGCTAAGGACGTGACAATTAAAAGTACTTTCATTGACGCTCTCCCCCCCTTATTGACAAAAGCTTGAATTTTTGGCGATGGTCGCCATTGCGTCCTGGATGATTCCACTGGTCTTGAATGCGACGATGCACTTGTCGAAAACCTGTGAATCGCAGGAATTGACTTCTCGCCCATAAAGGAATTTGATGCTGAGCCGGCAACTATTAAAAGCAAATTCTTCCGAATTAACCATGGTGTCTACGAACTCTTTGTCATTCTTCAGCATCTTGTCGCCGAGCACTAATTTTGGAATTTCGTCGGTGGGAATATACGTGATAACACCGTTCGCATCGCGACTGACTTTCGAAAGAATTGATGCCGTGCGATCAAGTGCAAACCAGGAATCGTAGTGACATCCTCTACATGCCGGTGCCTCACGACCTTTCGCAGAAACATCTGCCCCCGGTGCGTTTGTTGTTGCAGGAACTTTCATTCCTAGAATGTTGTTGGCCAACCGATAAGCCGTAACGAGTCGCAGTCCTTCTATGTCGTTACCGGCATATCTGTCCATCCAGGCTTTGCTACGGAAATATCCAAGTCCGTTAGGATTCTCTGTGACGGCAACCGGAGGAGTCGTTCCTTGCGGTT